>JAHJBW010000039.1 GCA_018813405.1 Candidatus Margulisiibacteriota bacterium
GGGGGCTATCCTGAATGCGGGTATCCTAAACGCCCAGACCATAAAAGCAAGCGGCAATGTTTCTTGCGTGGAACTGCAGGCGTCCTCTCTTATCACCGGGCAAGAGCTTACCGTGACCAATGACGTCAACTCCAGAAGTCTTATCGCCACCTCAGACAGCCAGCAAAGAGCGGCAATAAGGGGAACAAACTCTTTCGGCGGATACGCTGGACTGTTCAACGGAGCGGTGGACGTGAACGGGGCATTGACTGCTGACACCATTACTACCGGGAATATGACCGCCAACGGCATCGCGGCAACAGAAACGGGATTGCAGGTCACAGGCGACCTTCTGGTGACAAAGAATGCCAGGATCGATGACGACCTGAGCGCCGCCAATATTACCGCCGACAACCTTAATCTAAACCCGGGCGGAAAAATAACGGTCGTGGGTGGGACAGGATATTATAGTTTTGGCGCCCTTGACTTTGTACTTGATGGAAATTCATATGTAAAACCAGGTCAGGATAGCAATAGTGTTCCAATAGTAAAATATATCGGTGTTTCTGGAGATCCATCTCAACTTACTCTCCGAGCGCCATTACATTTACCTCAAGGGGTCATGCTGGCGGGGGCTTCCGTCAAAACCTCGTCGGGTCTAATACCTTACCGGATATACGCGCTTAATATGAGCCAGCCCACGCCAGTACGGTCAAATTCTTTTGTTCCTGGTGGAGGACAAACACCCTTTAATTCAATAAACAACGATACATATGTTTATTATATTGAAATTGATCTGGTAGCCGGGAATTCGTTGTATGGCGGGTCAATTACATATATTTATACCAATGCCAGCCAGAGGTAAAACATGAACCCTTTCAAAAGACTTGTCGCGCCCGTAAGTTTGCTGTTGTTGGTCTGCATTGTCGGTATTGCGGGCTACATATATCTTGAGGGCTGGTCATTCCTGGAAGCCCTTTACATGGTCATTATAACCATTTCCACGGTGGGCTTTCACGAAGTGCGAGTTCTGGGGCCGGTGGGAAGAATATTCACAATGGTGCTTATTATCGTTGGTGTCGGCACCCTGGCCTATACACTGGGCAAGGTCATCGAGATGATCGTTGAAGGCGAAATAATCGGCTACAGGAGGAAAAGAAAGATGGAAAAAAAGATCTCCGACATGAAAGATCATTATATTATTTGCGGCTATGGCAGGGTGGGACACCAGGTGGCCGACGACCTGCTGGCGGAAAAGATACCCTTTGTGGTCATAGACCCCAAGCCCGAAATCGCCCACGAATTGGAACAGGAGAATATCCCCTTTCTGGTGGGGGATGCCACCGAGGACGAATATCTTGAAAAGGCCGGCATCAAAAAGGCCAAAGGCCTTATCGCCAGTTCTGATTCCGATGCTGACAATGTTTTTGTCATCCTTTCTGCCAGGGTTTCCAATCCGGATGTTTTCATCGTTGCCCGCGCCGGTTCCAAAGAGTCCGAGAACAAACTTCGAAAAGCCGGAGCCAACAGGGTTATTTCCCCGTATTATATTGCCGGCCGCAGAATGGCCGCCATGGCAGTGCGCCCAACTGCGACCGATTATCTTGATACCGTTATGCACAGCGAACATCTCCAACTGGCCTTGAGGGAATTTCCCATCAAGGAAAAGTCACGCTTGTGCGACAAGACCATCCTTGACGCCAAGATCAGGGAAAAGGCCGGGGCCACGGTGTTGGCCATACGCAAGGTCGATGGGGCCTTCGATCTTCAGCCCATCGGGTCCTCAAAGATCGAATGCGGCGATACGCTTATCACCATTGGCACTTCCGAACAGCTTGAGCTTCTTGAAAAAATGGTGAAATAATCCAGCGGGCGGTTCGATATAAATACAACCATGTTCAACGACATAAAAGTAATATTTGAAAAAGACCCGGCGGCGGCAAATATCTTTGAAGTCCTGCTTTATCAAGGACTCTGGGCCATCTGGTGGCATCGTGTCGCCCATTTACTATATAAGATGCGCATTCCCTTTTTTCCCCGCCTTATCTCCCAGATAACCCGCCTCTGGACACTGATCGAGATACATCCCGGCGCCACTATCGGCAAACGGTTCTTCATTGACCACGGCACCGGAGTGGTAATAGGGGAGACCGCCATTATCGGCGATGATGTTACCCTGTATCAGGGCGTGACCCTGGGCGGCACCGGAAAGGAAAAAGGCAAAAGGCATCCTACCATAGGCAGCAATGTGATCATTGGGGCCAACGCCATTATCCTGGGCAATATAAAGATAGGTGACAATTCCAAGGTTGGCGCTGGCGCGGTGGTCACCAAAGATGTGCCCGCAAATTCGACAGTGGTTGGGAATCCGGCAAAGATATTATGACCTTAAGGATCTACAATACCCTTTCCGGGCAAAAAGAAGAGTTCCAGCCCATTTCAGACGATCGTGTCCGCATGTACGTTTGCGGCATTACTCCTTATGATGAAACCCACCTTGGCCACGCCCGCGCCTATGTTACCTTTGACGTGATCCGCAGGTATCTTGAATATCTGGGCTATAAAGTGGAACACGCGCAGAACATCACCGATATCGACGACAAAATAATTCAAAAGTCAAAACTCAAATCTCAAAGCTGTCAGGAAATCGCGGAACAATACACACAGGCCTATTTTGAGGTGATGGATGCTCTAAATGTCAAAAGAGCCGGGGAATATCCCAGGGCCACCGAGAACATCCCGCAGATGATCAAGTTCATACAGGGCTTGATAGATAAGGGCTATGCTTATGTAGTTGAAGGGGATGTATACTTTGAAGTGTCAAAATTCGCGGACTATGGTAAGCTCTCCAAACGAAAGCTTGACGACATGCAGTCGGGCGCGCGTGTAAAGATAGACGAACGCAAAAAAAGCCCGCTCGATTTTGCTCTGTGGAAAGCGGCCAAAGAGGGCGAGCCGTACTGGGAAACGCCCTGGGGCAAGGGCCGACCCGGCTGGCACATCGAATGTTCGGTAATGTCGTCCGGCATTCTGGGAGATCAATTTGACATCCATGGCGGGGGACTGGACCTGGTCTTTCCCCACCATGAGAACGAGCTGGCGCAGTCCGAAGCTTTTACCGGCAAGAAACCGTGGGTAAAATACTGGGTCCACAACGGCTTTGTCAACGTCAACCAGCAGAAAATGTCAAAATCCCTGGGTAATTTTTTCACGCTCAAGGATATCTATAAAAAATTCGATCCCATGGCCGTGCGCATGTTCCTTTTGGGGTCGCATTACAAATCGCCCATCAACTTTTCCGACGCGCAGTTGAAAGAATCCGGGGAAGCCTTTAAAAGACTGGCCAGGGCGGTAAAAGACCTGGATTTCTATATTGAAAATCTCAAGGGACATGAGGCGGAAGAGGAAGTTGCCGAGACCAATGACGAGATCGAAAATTTAAGGGCCAGGTTTAAAGATGCCATGGATGACGACTTTAATACCGCCGCGGCGCTGGCAGTGCTTTTTGAGATGGTCTCTCTTATTAACCGTGAAATAAAAGAGCAAATTGTAAAGAAGGCTTCGCTTCTGGCGTATAAAGAGGCGATTGTTGAACTTGCCGGTGTGCTGGGACTGGTGATCGTTAGAGATGTGGGGACACGTGGAGACACGTTGGGAGACGTGGAAAAACTAATCGAAGAAAGATCGCAGGCCAAGAAGAATAAGGATTTCAAAAAGGCGGATGAGATACGCGACTCCCTCAAGGAACGTGGTATTATTCTTGAGGATACGCCGCAGGGGACAAAGTGGAGTAAGGAATAATGTTAAATGTTAAAAGTTAAATGTGGGGGGAAAGATGGAAAAGAGCGAATTGAGAAAAAAATTATTAAAAGAAGTTGAAGGGCTCAAGGCGCAAAAGAACGCTATCTCAAAAGAGATAGGGGAGCTTAAAAGGAGCAAACAGAACGCTGACAGGCAAATGGCTGAATCCAAAAAGCTGGGCGAAAAAATTAATGAGCTTGAGGAACGGTTGAAGGATGTTGAATCGCAGGTGGCCACCTCCAGTCTTATGTCCCGCAATACCCCCCATGCTTCAGTTCCAGCAGGCGAGGACTCTTCCGCCAATGTAGAGAAAAGAAATTCGGGCAAACCTGGCGACATGGGCTTTATGCCCAAACCGCACAACGAAATAGGGGAAGCGCTTGGCATATTGAACTTTGCCGAAGGCGCCAGGCTTTCCGGCTCGCGTTTTGTGGTGTATCACGGGCTGGGCGCGGCGCTGGAGCGGGCGCTCATCAACTTTATGCTCGA
>JAHJBW010000040.1 GCA_018813405.1 Candidatus Margulisiibacteriota bacterium
AAATAAATTAGATATTTATGATACAATTAATGCAATTGATCTATTAAGAATAGAGATTCCTCATAATAAAGTGGAAAAGATAATTGACAAATATAAAGATCAATATCGAAAAATCCTTTTCTCCTGGGTTCGCTGATCTTTCTTTCGCAGCTTTCATCGCATTCTATCATGTCCGGTGTGGGGCAAATGGCGCAACGGACCTCGTGTTTGCATGAGAAGGTGCGTATAATAAGCTGGGCGGAACAGTTGGGGCAGGTAAAGCGGTATCCTGCCTTTATGGTGTCGGGCAGATCGACAGGGTCGTTGCATACTGGACAAGAATATCGACTTTTCATGTCTTAAGCCTCGTTGATCTCTTTAATGAGCTCTTCCAACGAAATACCATGGACCTCGGCGGCCTGCTTTAAGGTTTCCCCGTGGGCTATTACGCAACCCAGGCAATGCATGCCTTTTGACATAAGTATGGCGGCGGCTGCTGGTTTTTCTTTCAGCAGCTGCGCTATGGTCATATCTGCATTGATATTTTTATTTTCCTTGCCCATATGAACATTATAGCCTAAATTTCTTTATTGATAAAGCTTTCAATGCGGTTTTTGATGTCGTTCCGTATCTTTCTGAAGAAGGCCAGCTTTTCTTTGTCTTCGCCGCTAAAGCTGGCGGGGTCGGTTATGCTCCAGTGTATTTGCTTTTTGGCAGGGAGAGTAGGGCAAGTGTTTTTCGCGTCATCACAAAGGGTTATCACATAATCGAAGTCCCCGTTCTTGAAAATGGAGATCTCTTTCGACTGCTGTTGGCTTATATCGACCCCGTCCTCATCCATTACCTGTATGGCCAGGGGGTGTACCTGGCTGGGCAATAAGCCCGCGCTAAAGGCTTCGACGGATTCTTGTTTTTCTTTGGAAAGTTCTTTTAGGTAACCTTCGGCCATCTGGCTCCTGCAGGAATTGCCTGTACACAAAAATAAGACCTTTTTAGTCATTGCCGCACTCTGCGCTTCCTTTCTGTAATACTTCCAGGGCATGGGCTATCACCGGCATAATTATCTCAAGGCATTCTTTTACAGCACGAGGACTCCCCGGAAGATTGATCATAAGGCTTTTTCCCCGCGTGCCGGCAATTGCTCTGGATAGTATAGCAGATTTTTTGTTCTTCATCGACCCCATTCTCATGGCTTCGGCTATTCCCGGTATTTCCCGGTCGACGACCGCCCTGGTGGCTTCGGGGGTGACATCGCGGGGTGAGAGGCCGGTGCCGCCGGTGGTAAAGATCAGATCGCAGCCTTCTTGATCAGCCATTTCGATTATTTGGGCGGATATTTGATCTTTTTCGTCGGGGATGATGGCTGTCGATGAGACACGCCATGGCGTGTCTCTACAAATCGCATCTTTGATGGCTGGGCCGCTAAGGTCTTCGCGCAGGCCCTGTGACCCTTTATCTGATACGGTTATTATGCCTACCTTCATAGGATATCTATCTTGTCTCCTTTTGAGATAGTGCCTTCCTCAAGCACTTTCGCAAATATACCTTCGGTCGGCATGATGCATTTACCGGTCAGACGATGGATTTCGCAGGGGGCGGGGCAGTCCTTGCCGATCTTCGATATCTCAAGCACGGCCTGGTTGATCTTTATGCTCTGGCCGATCTTTAGGGTTAAAAGATCGATCCCCTCGGTTATGATGTTCTCACCAAAAGCACCGGGAAAAAGGATCTTTTTATGTTTTTCTCCAAGGAGGGCTCGCATCTTTTGTATGCTTTCATCGGCCAGAAGACTTATTTGCCGGTTTCCACCCCTGGCATGATAATCACCTGCTATCCCTTTATCTTTAACGAGATTTAGAGAAGCAACTTCGGATTTTTGCCCCCGTTCACCGTTTATACAGGTGTTTTTGATTTTTGACATAATGCAATGTCTCCTATCTTCATTTTTTTGTCTACGGCCTTGCACATGTCGTAGATGGTAAGCGCCGCGACTGAAACCGCGGTAAGGGCTTCCATTTCAACGCCGGTCTTACCTGTGCATTCAACCTTTGCTTCAATGTCTATCTTATTGCTTTGAATCTTTAGGCTTACTTCAATATTGTTCAACAATAGGGGATGACATAATGGGATAAGGTCAAAGGTCTTTTTGGCTGCCTGGATGCCTGCGATCCTGGCCACTGCCAAAACATCTCCCTTTTTCATTTGATCTTTCTTGATAAGTTTAATAGTTTGCTTAGCTAGAAAAATTGTTCCCTTGGCAATAGCCAGACGATGCATATCAGGCTTTGCGCCTACAGACACCATTTTGGCTTTTCCTTTGTTATCTGTGTGCGAAAATGGCAAGGGACAAGCCGTTCGGTCGAGCCTCACGGTCGAGACCCTTGCCCTACAATTTTTTTCTCTTGGCATTCTATCCTCCGATCTCAACCATCTCACGCTCGTTGCAGACAGTTCCGGCTTGCGGCTTTAAGCTCACGGCTTTTTTAATGGCCTCTTCTGCGCCTAGTTCTCTAACACTAATTTCGATGTCAGAAAAAAGGCAGGGCTTCAGTTTGCCGTCAGCGGTCAATCTTAGGCGATTGCAATCATTGCATTTAGGGGGACGGTCAAAAATGTGGTGGTCGTGGGTTTTTGGCAAATGCAGGTCCATCTTTTTGATGAACTGCGTCTTTACGCCCAAAATGCGGGCGAACTTTATCATCTGGTTGACCTCGTCCTCGTTAAAATCAGCAATGACCACCATATTAATTTTAATGGGTTGTAGGCCTACGCGAATGGCTTCTTCCAGACCATCCTGGACGTCCTTAAGATTGCCTCCGCGTGTGATCTGATAGTATCTGTCGTCTCTGAGCGAGTCCAGGCTGACATTAACCCTGTGCAGGCCGGCTTTCTTCAGGTCGGCGGCATATTGCTTGAGCAGGGTGCCGTTGGTGGTCATGGCTAAGTCATTGATGCCGGGTATCTTTGCTATTTGCTCCACCAGGTACAGGATGTTGGCCCTGACCAGGGGCTCACCGCCGGTCAAGCGGACCTTTTTGATGCCCAGCTTGACGGCGCATTTGGCGACCTCGATTATCTCTTCATAGCTTAATATATCGTCGTGCCTTTTGAGCTCGACACCTTCTTTGGGCATGCAATAGCGGCAGCGCAGGTTACACAGGTCGGTAACCGCTATGCGAAGATAATTGATGTTGCGTCCAAAGCTGTCTTTCATTTTTGTTCTAAAGTGAAATAGGGGACGGAACTGGTCCGTCCCCTATATTAATTATAGCAGATTTTAGAAGTCGATTTGAGAGTGGAGGAAGGCTACGCCAACGGTTGTGCCGGCATTGGTGCTGGCGGCTGAGCCGTAGGTGACACCCTGGTAGTCGGCGGCGAGCTTCACATTATTGCGAATTTTGTATTCGACGCCGGCAATGATGGTGGTCTGTTCATCATTGTTCGTTCCCCTGCTGGGGTCGTAGCTATCATATCTTCCCAAAACGCTTACAGCGGGAAGAACTTCATATCTTCCACCCACGCTGTAGCCCATTCCATTTTCACCGTACATAACTTCGCCCATGGCCGCGCCCTGGTCAACAGAGTACGCAACCAGGAAGTTGCCAAGTTTTGGTCCGGTGGTGGACATGCCCACATCCTTTACGCGTCCGCCGCCAGCGACAACCAGGCCGGGGAACACTTCAAGGTCAAGTCTGCCTTCAAGGTCTTTTCCGGCGTTGGTCTCCGGGCCGGTAAAGCCGGTCCCGTTGACCGCCATGATGGTGTAATTAACCTGAGACAAAAATCCTGTGTCAATAGTTCCCATTACGGCAACGCCCAGGTCGGCGGTGGAAATAACACCGTTGTTGCTGGTCAAGCTGGGAGCTATATAACGGATGCCAAGTACTTCATCGGCAAATCCTGGCCAGTAGGTGGGCTGTTGGCCAAGGCGCAGGCCGATAGACATAGGCAGGCCGAGCATGTTCTTGGGCATAACATCGTTTATGTCGGCATAGGCGTATTTCACGAAATCTATAAACGAAGTAGCTCCAAATCTGGCCGCGTCAAGTGTTACCTTTGTCTTCACGTTGTCAGAGAACTTATTGGTCAAGTTGATGTAAGCGCGGGTGATGTTGAAGTTGTTAATGAGATTTGTGTTGCTTACACCCTTGCTATAGTCAAAGAATACCGTGCCGGAAACAGCCGCGCTGGCTTCGATATCTTTCTGCAGGGCCTTTGCTACCAGGGCGCCAATGGCTGCTTCATCGACCAGGGCTTTGCCCAAATCCTTTTTAAGGGCATTG
>JAHJBW010000041.1 GCA_018813405.1 Candidatus Margulisiibacteriota bacterium
GTTGCAGATTATCTTGTATAGATATACCCCGTTGGAGACCGGCTCATTGAACATGTTCTTGCCGTTCCAGGGGACCAGATTTTCCCCCGCCTTGCCTCCCTGCTGTCCGGCCAGGTAGCTGCGTTTGAATATCAAATTCCCGCTTATGTCAAAAAGGTAAATGCTGACATCATGGTTTTCTGAAAGTTTGTAATAGAAATAAGTTTCTCCGTCGGCGGCGGGGTTAAAGGGATTGGGGGATGTTTTTACGCTTTGCGTGACGCTGGTACCCTGTGTGGTGGAAGAAACGATAGAGATGGTTATGGTATAAAGGCTCTCGTGTCCCGGAATATCCACCACTTTAAGCCGCAGTTTATATTGTCCTGTAAGGCCGGAAGTGTCCCACACCCCAAGTGATTCGCCGCTCACGTTCGAAGTGCCGGCCGCTATCCTTATATAGTCGTCGGATCCGGCTGTCGCATATTCCAGAACATAATATTTTATTTTTGTATCCCAGGCTGTGCCCTCGATGGTAGCAGAATTTCCAAGTACAGCTCGGTCAAGGGGTATAGAAATCAATGCAATTGGATAAGTGTTGTCGATCATGATAGTGGAACTGCTTTCCGCGCTGATATTGTTGGTGCTCCGGGTTGTCAACTTTATGACATAGGTCCCATCGGGGAAGGAATTAGAGTAAAAACTTCCAAGCAGGCCGTCTTCGACTTTGCTGGAACTGTTTACAAAATCATCAAAGCTTGATGGGGACGCGCCCGCCCCGATGCCCAGATGGTAAGAACTGAAACTAACTCCGGTGGCAGAACCATAAACCCTCACTGTGCCGGAGACCACTTCTCCGGTGGACGGGGAAGTGATATTGGCGGTGGGGTAGCCCAGGGCCTTGAACAGGTTCAGGCGTCCCGAGCCGAGCAGGCCTTCGTAGCCGGGGTTTAGCGTGTCAATATTGTCGGCGGTATCAAGTATCCTGGTCTTTATATCGCTCTGCGACAGAGCGGGGTTGGATGACAGCAAAAGGCAGATACTGCCGACCACAACGGGAGTGGCCATAGAAGTTCCGTTGTCATTGCGATAGGTGTCAGATCTCCAGGTGCTGTAAATAGAACTCCCTGGCGCCGCGATATTGACCCAGGCCCCGTAGTTGGAGGCCGAATAGGACCCTGACCATACAGAGCGCCGGTCGTCCTGGTCGGTAGCGGCTACAGCAAGAACATTATCATAGGCGGCCGGATAGATGGGGTCATCGGTGTTCTCGTTCCCCGCGGCGGCGGCCATCAGGCATCCTTTGGCATAAGCGTAGTCTACCGCGTTCTTCAGTGTGGAGGTGTTGGAATAGTCGCCAAAGCTCATATTGATGACATTGACAGGGTAGTCGGCCGCTTCCCTGATGCCAAGGGCGACATCGGAAATAAAGCCAGAGCCCGAAGAATCCAGCACTTTTATGGCCATGATCTGGCTTTGCCAGGAAACGCCCGCCACTCCAATTGAATTGTCGGTCACGGCCCCAATAATACCCGCAATGTGCGTGCCGTGGCCGTTGTCATCCATGGGGTCGTTGTCGTTGTTGGCCCAGTCGTGCCCCAGTATGATCTTGGCCGCAAGGTCAACATGCCTGTAATCGATGCCGGTATCGAGCACTGCCGCGTAAACACTGGCAGAGCCGGTAGTGACATCCCAGGCGGACGGCGCGCCGATCTTTTCAAAAAACCACTGGCTGGAATAGTGAGGGTCGTTGGGCGTGGTGGTCAGGGCCTTGACCCTGTAGTTGGGTTCGGCATAGATAACACCGGGATCACTGCTGAAAGACTGCACCGCGGCGGGTATATTTGCGCCCTCTTCAAGATAGAGAAGATAGGTGTTTGAAAGGTCTGGAAGCTGAGCCCCTTTTGCCGTAATGCCGGTCGAAATCCCTTTGAACAGCTCTTTGGCCTTTACTACATCAGGCAGTTTAGATGGCGAGTCTATAGTAATGCCCGGCTTGAATTGTACTATGATCTGATCGGGAGCATAGGCGGAAAGTGCTGGAATGGCGAACACAAGGAGCACGCATAAAGATAGAATGTGTTTCTTCATTTGACTTTCATCAGTATAACAAATTTTGCAGATGCTCTACAACTTGATATAATATAATAGCTGATAGTTGTGCCTTAAGATGGGACCACAGATTGGAGTAAAATATGAAAAGCGATCTATTGAAACGTTTCAAGAAAGTATGTCCGCAGGTGCTGGGGCGCTATTTTGAGGATTTTGGAATAAAATCCGGATCGGGGTGTTATGTATACGGCACGGACGACAAGACCTATCTTGATCTTTCGTCCGGCATTGCCACCTGTGTGACCGGCCATTGCCATCCCGAGGTGGTTGACGCCGCCAGCGAGCAGGTCAACAAGCTTATCCATATTTGCATAGGAGTGGCGCTGTATGAACCCTATGTAAAGCTGGCCGAGGAGATCCGCAAGATAGTGCCGATACGCAACGCCCAATCATTTTTATGCCAGAGCGGATCAGAAGCTGTTGAGGCCGCCGTCAAACTGGCCAAGTACGCGACCAGGCGGCCAGGCGTCATTGCTTTCAAGGGTGGGTTCCATGGGCGCACGCTGGGGGCTTTATCCCTTACCACATCCAAGATGAAATACCGCGACGGCTACGAACCCCTGCTTCAAAACTCATTTATCGCGCCTTATGACATAAAGGTTGTAGAAGGCATTATCAAGGCCAACAAGGGAAAGATCGGCGCGGCCATCATCGAACCCATGCAGGGAGAAGGCGGCTAGATTGAGGTGCCCAGGCGGTTCATGAAAGACCTGCGCA
>JAHJBW010000042.1 GCA_018813405.1 Candidatus Margulisiibacteriota bacterium
CATCGCGGTAATAGCTTCATTTATATTGTTGTTTACCATTTATTTCATCGTAACCCCCAAAAGCGGGTCCCTGGAGAGCGGGGAAAATATTGAAAAAATAGTCGAGTTCAAGGACACTTACGTGGCCGGCCATGAAGAAGGCAGGAAAAGCTGGCGATTTTACGCCGAATATGGCTGGTCCGGAAAAAACAAAGACATTACTTTCCTGCAAAACGTCTCGGATGGAAAGGTTTACGACAAAAAAGGATATCTGCTGGTCACTGACCTTGAGGCTTATATGGTAAAGGCTTACCGCAACAGCAAAGATATTGAAGCGGAAGGCCAATATGACAGCCTGAAGAAAACGCCGCTTATGACCTACATTGCAATTGCCAAAAAGGACGGCTCGAAGAAAAGAAAATTCGCTTATCTTAAGGCCGATCGTCTGAAATATTATCATAACAGGGAGACCACCGAGCTAAACGGACATATTTATGTAAAGGAAAAGGAACTTTCATTGTGGGCCGACCGGATGAACATAGACCACAACAAAGAGACCGCCGACCTGCAGGGAGACATAACCGCGAAGCGCCAGGACATAGACCTGACTTGCCAGAAGCTTATCTATGATTCCGGCAAGGAACAGTTGATGGCAAGAGACGGCCTGAGCGTTGACATAAAAGGCACATCCCCGGCGCTCGTCAGGGCCGAAGAAATTGTGCTTTTTAACGATACGGAAAAGGATGTCCTTTTAAACGGCAATGTCAACGCGGCGCAGGGTAAAAAGATAGCCGTGGCCGACAATGCCAGTTACAACAAGGCAAGGAAGAGCCTGCTGCTGCGGAATAATGTTAAGACCGTGCTTGAAAAGGGAAAAGTCATATTGAACGAGGGCACGGTGGAAAAATTAAAGAACCGCGAGGCCAGGACCCTGCTGGAGAAGAAGACACTGCTCAATTCCGACGAATTATTGATATCAACGGAAAACGGCGACGCCATGGCAAGGGGGAACGTGTTTGTCTACCAGAAGGGCAACGAAGCAAAATCAGACAGCGCGGTCTACAGCGAAAAGAATGAGAGCATAGAGCTTACCGGCAATGTTTACATGATTAAAGAAGGCAAGTGGGTAAAAGCCGAGCAAGTGAATGTTTCTGTGAAAGATGAGACTTTCGAAGCTGTCGGTGGGGTTGAAGCAAAGTTTAAATTAGAAGTTAACTAAGACTACGTCTCTCCACATGTCTCAACGTCTCTCAACATTTTCTCTACTTTCTTTTTTGCATCAAGCGTCCTGTCTTTTTGAGCGCTGATCTTAAAGCTCACGACATCGCTTTCACGACAGCCTTTTGGCATATACTTTTTTGGCACCTCAAGAAAATCTTCGCCGTCCTCGTTCAAAAAGACCACGGCAAATTCTTCTTCGATACGGTCGATGACGCCTTTGAACTTGCTTTCCTGTTTCATAAAAAGTCACTCTCCACCATTTCAAGTTTATCATAAACGCGTTTGGCGCGTGAAATGACTTCCGCGGGCAGTCCCGCCAGCTTTGCCACCTGTATACCGTAGCTTTTGTCGGCCGGCTTTTCCGCTATCTTGTGAAGGAAGGTGATGTGATCGCCTTCTTCGATGACCGAAACGCTAAGGTTGCGCATTTTGGGATGCTTTTTAGCGAGCTGGGTTATCTCGTGATAGTGCGTGGCAAAAAGTGTCCTGGCCTTTATCTTCTCATAAATATATTCCGACACGGCCGCGGCAATGGACATGCCGTCAAAGGTGGCGGTGCCCCGCCCTATCTCGTCCAGTATGACCAGGCTTTTTTCCGTGGCATTGTTCAATATGTTGGCGGTCTCGACCATCTCGGTCATAAAGGTGGACTGTCCCGCGAAAATATCGTCGGAAGCCCCTACCCGCGTAAAGACCCTGTCCACCATCACCAGCTGTGCCTCGCTTGCCGGGACAAAACTGCCGGCCTGCGCCATGATAGAGATAAGCGCCGCCTGCCTCATATAAGTAGACTTGCCTGCCATATTAGGCCCGGTTATGAGCAGGAAGGAATTTTCGTCCAGGCTGATATCATTTGGAACAAACCTGTGCTCGCCTATCATTTTTTCGACCACGGGATGGCGGGAAAGTTTTACAAGCATTTCTTTTTCCCCAAAAACCGGACGGCAATAATTGCCGGCCGCGGCCACCTGCGCCAGGGAAAGAAAAACATCGAGCTCCGACAGTTTGCCGGCGATCTTTTGCAGGTCCGGGGTGCACCCCGCGATGCTGTCGCGGACCGCTGAGAAAAGCTTGTACTCCATTTCCTTCATGCGTTCGTCGGCGTTCAGTATAAAAGATTCTTTTTCTTTTA
>JAHJBW010000043.1 GCA_018813405.1 Candidatus Margulisiibacteriota bacterium
ACATCAGTTTGGCCAGCAGCGAAAAAGATTCGCTATTAGCCTTAGCGTCCGGGAAAAGCATTTCCAGCAAACAAGCTGAACCCCTGATCAGGATTGGCGTTGTCCGGCGAAAACAAGGCGCCCCCGGTTATGAGATCAATGGAAGGCTCCTTGAGAACTTTATCAGGTCATCACTCCACGATTACCGGCTGAAACTTTAATCTCCCATTATCTCCGCCCGCTTCTTCTCCAGCATCCGGATCAAAAAGCGGATGTTCAGAAGAGATAATTTTTGCCTGTTTTATAACAATAAGTCCACTCTTTCCATCTTGTTCTTGACTTTTGTCCAAGTTTTGGCTAAAATAACCGTATATTAGGGTCAATAATTGGGGAAAAGGAGAAAAATATGAAAAGAGACATAATAAAAGAGCTTAGAGCATGGAAAAAACAAAAAGAGCAGTACCCCCTTCTTATTAGAGGCGCACGGCAGGTGGGAAAAAGTTTCCTGGTAGAATCGTTTGCTAAAGAAAATTTTTCCAATAGTGTAATTGTAAACTTTGAGCTCCAGCCCCATCTTAAGAACTGTTTTTCAACTCTTGATCCGGTTGAAATTATCAACAAAATCCAGATCATCCTGGGCGTTGAGATCAGCGCGGAAAACACCCTCTTGTTCCTGGATGAGGTCCAGGAATGTCCGCCAGCCATTATGGCCTTGAGGTATTTCAAAGAGAAGATGCCGCGCCTGCATGTTATCGGCGCGGGCTCCCTTCTGGAATTTGCCCTGCGTTCGCCGGACTTTAAAATGCCGGTGGGCAGGGTCCAATTTCTCTATCTTGAACCCTTATCCTTCGGGGAATTCCTGGATGCCTTCGGCAGTCAGCCGCTGCGCAAGCATTTGTCTGAGATCAAAATAGGAAAGCCCCTGGAACCAGCTATTCACGCAAGAGCAATCGAATTACTAAGGTTATATCTTATCCTTGGCGGAATGCCCGCTGTTCTTAAAGAATATTTTGCCAGCCGCGACCTGATGGCCTGTCAAAACCTGCAAAACGCCATTTTACAAGCATTTCGAAGTGATTTTGGTAAATACGCCAGGACTTCACAGCATAAATATCTTCTCAAGGTCTTCGACGCCGCCCCGCGCCAGGTTGGACAGAGGATAAAATATGTCAATATTGATCCGGAGATCAAATCCAGGGACCTGAAAAACGCCTTGGAACTATTGAGTTTCGCCGGCATTATCAAGCCAGTCTATTGTTCAGCCGCTTCTGGCGTACCCCTGGGCGCCCAGACCAACGAAGCAAAATTCAAATTAAACTTTTTGGATACTGGACTAATGCAAAATGCTTGCGGCCTGCAAAAGCAGATCACTTTAGAAAATAATGTTATGCAAATTAATTCCGGATCAGTAGCTGAGCAGTTCGTGGGACAGGAATTTCGGGCTTACAGCAACCGATATCAGCCCAGCCAGCTATTCTTCTGGGCGCGGGATAAAATAGGGGGGCAAGCCGAAATTGATTTTGTAATAAGCGAAGGCGCTGACATATGTCCTGTCGAAGTGAAAGCCGGGAAAACAGGCACTCTCAAATCCCTCAAAATATTCATAAAAGAAAAGAAAGCAAAGTTTGGCATTCGGATCTCTCAAGAAAACTTATCTTACTTTGATCAAGTGCTTTCTGTCCCGCTATATATGATCGAACAAATCCCCAGGCTGATAAGGAGTATTGGCTAAAATTACTCCCCCATTATCTCCGCCCGCTTCTTCTCCAGCATCCGGACCAAAAAGCGGATATTATGAATGGTAAGCATATGCATGGCGGTGATCTCTCTGGCTAAAAAAAGATGCCGCAGGTATGCTCTGGTAAAAGTGCGGCAGGCATAGCAATCGCACTCCGGATCAACAGGCGTGAAGTCCTTTTCAAACTCCTTCAGGCGAATGCTTCTCTTGCCCTCTAGTGTCAGAAAAGAGCCGTGCCTCGCCAGTCGGGTTGGTATCACGCAGTCGAACATGTCAGCTCCCATGTCCACCGCCCCCAAGATATCCGAAGCATAACCAACTCCCATTAGGTGTTTTGGTGTATCCTCGGGCAGGATGTCAGTCACCGCATCAAGCATATCGAACATCTGCTCCTGCGGCTCGCCCACCGAAAGCCCCCCAATGCCAAAGCCTGGAAAACCTATCTCGGCGATCTCCTCCGCTGACCGCTTACGCAGGTCAAGATACGTACTCCCTTGAACAATCCCAAAAAGCGCTCCAGGTAAGGACGCGACATGTCGCGACCTTAAAGACTCCCTCGCCCACCTGGTCGTCTTCACCAGCGCATCTTCCGCTTTTTTCTTGTCGCAAGGATACGGGACGCACTCGTCGAGCGGCATCATGATGTCAGAACCCAGCTTCTTCTGTATCTCCACAACCTTTGCTGGTGTAAAAAGATGTCTGGTGCCGTCAATGTGTGATTGAAACTCCACCCCGTGTTCCAATACTTTCCTCATATGCGCCAGGGAGTACACCTGAAAACCGCCTGAATCGGTCAAGATCGGCTTGTCCCAGTTGATGAATTTGTGAAGGCCGCCTGCCTCGGCAATAAGATCGGGTCCCGGGCGAAGATAAAGATGATAGGTGTTGCCAAGGATGATCTGGGCCCCAACCTCGTTCAGGTCGCGAGGGTTCATGGTCTTAACCGTACCCTGTGTGCCAACCGGCATAAAACAGGGGGTATCTATCTCCCCGTGACTAGTAACGATCTTCCCAACCCGCGCCTTGGAATGCTTGCTTTTTTTGACGATTTTATAGGAAAAATTCATAACTAATTATAGCATAATTTTGTGCAAGTTTTAAGACCGGCAACCCGATTATATAAGTGTACCAGGAGGAACAAATGAGCAAACATATTATTGCCTGTTTTTTGATACTTTTCGCCTTGGTCGGAACTTCCTACGCAAGCTGGGATATTGGCGCTAGACCCATTGGAATGGGAGGAGCCTTCGTAGCCCAGGCCAACGATGCCAACGCGGTTTTCTTTAACCCTGCCGGTATAGCATTTATTGATAATTGGCAGGTTTCTGGCACGACCGGCGGCTTTATGGAAGACGCCAGCCTGGGCATGCTTTCGTGGGCCATCCCTACTCAATACGGATCGGTTGGCATAGCCTTTACCGACAAAAGCATTCCCACCAACATCCAGCCTGAAATTCATCTTGGAGTTAACAGTCCCGAGCCCGTTAACATCGCGGCCAATACATTCATGATATCTTATGCTTATGAGCTTAACGATTCCATCCGCGTGAAAGACAACATGGGCCGGCTGGCTTTTGGCGTTAACATCAAATCCATAACCAATGCAGACTATAACTCCAAGCTCTTGTACGAGAACCAGCGGCTGGCAGAGACTTCCGCGGACTTTGGTGTGCTTTACAAAATAAGCCCGCTTCTGTCGGTGGGTGTTGTGGCGCAGGATATCATCAATTCCTCATCCGCCGTCAGCCCCGGCTGGAACGCCGGAGTGTCGCTTAACATTAACGACGCAATAAGCCTTAATCAGGACCTTAACGCGACGGGCATAGAGATACTTCTGGGCGATTTTGCCTTAAGGGCGGGCCTTGCCCAGGGAATACCAAGCTTTGGCGCAGGCGTCAAACTTGGCGATATAAGCTTTGACTACGCTTTTAAGGATGCGGGAGTGAATACACAGAGCTCGCATTTCTTCTCGCTGTCATACGCTCCTATTTTATAAACATAGCGTCGCCGAAACTGAATAAACGATACTTTTTTGAAAAGGCCTCTTTGTAGGCCTTTTCTATTTTATCCTTACCCGCGAAAGCCGACACCATCATTACTAGCGTAGATCTGGGAAAATGAAAATTGGTGATCATGGCATCGACGACCTTAAACTTATAGCCGGGATAGATGAAGAGGTTGGTTTTACCTTTTAAATCTGTAGCGGAGGCCTTTAGGCCTCCATTCTTTTGTGGCGACCTAAAGGTCGCCGCTACGGATTCCAGTGCCCTCACCACCGTTGTCCCAACAGCCACAACCCTCCTGGCCTTCTTTATTGCGTTGATCGTTGTCAAAGGGATAGAGTAAGATTCCTCGTGCATCTTGTGGTCCCTAAGATCATTGGCATAGACCGGCTTGAAAGTTGCCAGGCCGGTATGCAGTGTTATATATGCGATCTTTACGCCCTTGGCCTTTATTTTTTTAAGAAGGCCCTGTGTGAAATGAAGGCCCGCGGTAGGCGCCGCCGAAGCCCCCTCCTTCTTCGCATAAACCGTCTGATAACGCCTGGCTCTTTCTTGTTCCCCTCTCTTTCTAAGAGAGGGGGCAGGGGTAAGTTTTTTAATGTACGGAGGCAGTGGTGTTTCCCCAAGCTTTTTGATGATCTTTTCTATCTTTCCCTTGCAGGAAAAAGAGATTATCTGCTCGCCGCTTTCTTCCTTTGCCATGACCGTTCCGATCAGCTTGCCACCGCCAAAAACGACCCTGCCGCCCACCTTCAGGCGCTTGCCGGGCTTTACCATGCAGCGCCATTGTTGGGGGCCTATCCTGTCCGCCAGCAAGACCTCTATGCGGGCTGTCCCGCCTTCTTTTACGCCAACCAGATTGGCAGAGATAACGCGCGTATCGTTTAAGACCAGCAGGTCGCCTTTGTGCAGATAGTTTACAATATCAGAGAACTTGCGGTGCTGCGTTTTTCCGGACGCCATGTCCAGGACCATAAGGCGCGAGGCATCGCGCTTCTTTGCCGGGCAATGGGCAATAAGGTCTTGCGGAAAATCAAAGTCAAAATCAGAGGTTTTCATGAAAGGTCAAAATCTTCTGCTGATAAGATTGAATATAAAAGTCAGGACCAGGCTTACCAGGAACATGGTAGTAAGGGGGATCCAGATGGTAAATCCCCCCCTGTCAACCATCAGGTCGCCGGGCAGCCTGCCAAACCAGCTAAGCCGGCTTATCAAAAAAAGCACACCGCCGATCACCACTATGACCGAACCGATG
>JAHJBW010000044.1 GCA_018813405.1 Candidatus Margulisiibacteriota bacterium
ATCTGGTCCGATTTTTTTCTTTTGTGTTTGGCGCGTGTGCCCCTGGATCGCTTTTCCTGGATCGCTTTATCATAAACCTCCCATATCTTTTTGGCATATATCTGTTTAGTGTAGAATTTTTCCACAAGCTCTCTGCCGATATTGCCCATATCTTTCCTCAGGTCGTCGCTGAAAAGCAGGCGGGTTATCCTTTCGGCCAGTTCTTCGTGGTTGCGCTTTGGGACGACAAAACCGTTGACGTTGTCCTTAATTATTTCGGGCATGCCGCCGGAATTGGTGACAACTATGGGTTTGGCGGTTGCCATGGACTCGAGCATGGCCAGGCCAAAGGGTTCTTCGACAGAAGAAGGATAGACCACCACGTCCGCCATGCGGTAGAGCTGGGGCATTTCTTCGTTTATGGAGAAAGTGTTAATGTAGACATCGTCCTGAAGGCCCAGGTGCTTGATGAGACTGACAAAGAACGCGATGTCCTTGTTCTGCGTCAGCCCCCAGTCGATAATGTTGCCGCTGCCGGACATGAGAAGGAAAACGTCCTTCGTTTTGTCTTTTACCTGCCTGAAGGCCTCGATAACAATGTCGCATCCTTTGGCCAGCCCCATGCGCGCGGGAGAAAAGATTATCTGTTTTCCTTTGGCTTTTTTCAGCTCAGGATGCGCCTTAAAAAGCCTGGGATCGATCTTGCCGGGCGAGAATTTTGCCGAATCAATGCCGTGATGGATAACGGGAACACGGTCCGCCGGGAAGCCCACCGCGACAAGCTCCCTTTTAATGTATTCGCTTATGGCTATGATACGGTCCCATTTTACCTTGCAGGTAAGGTCAAGGAACAGCTTGTCCGTCCAACTGTTGTGGGCGGTCAGTATCAGGGGGAGGTGGTGCTCCAGGGCGTAATTTTCCAGCACGCGGGTATGGTAGCGGCTGAAGTAGTGCATGTTGTGGGCATGGATGACGTCAGGTTTTGTTTTGTTCAAGTAATCATATGTAATGTCCTCGACATTATCATCGACCTCCTGGAAACCGCTTTTGAACAGCCAGTTAAGGTCGTAGAATTGAGAGCGGTAAACTTTGGCGCCCTTGTAGGTTAGATGATTGGGGGAGCCTTCGGCAGTACCGGTGAGCAGGGAGACCTCGTTGCCCATCTTGACCAGTTCGGGCATCAGCGACAGCAGATGCGTTTCAACGCCCCCAATAATAGGCGGGAATCCCCAGTGCAACATGGCTATTTTCATAATGTTCTTCTCCTTGTATTTTGTGCACATTATAACATACATGTGCGGGAGCGACCATGGCATAGGTCTTTTATTCGTCTACAATTTTGTAAGGATAATGTTTTATCAAGCGTGGCATTAAAATTGCTAAAGTTAAAATATAACCCAGGGTGTCGCTAGCTCCTCGACCCTTTGACAAGACTTCGACGAGCTCAGTCAAGTCGCTCAGGGCTCGGGGTAAAAGAAAGGGGTAAATATGATCAATTCTGGTGACACTGCATGGGTCCTTATCTCCACGGCTCTGGTTATCCTCATGACTCCGGCTGTAGGTTTCTTTTATGGCGGCATGGTGCGAAAGAAAAACATCCTCTCTACTATAATGATGTGTTTTGCCCCCCTGATGGTCATAAGCATACAATGGGTGCTTTTTGGCTATACACTGGCCTTTGGCCCTTCTCATTCCGGCATTATCGGAGGCCTAAAATGGTTTGGCCTGATCGGGGTAGGCCAATTGCCCAATGCTGACTATGCGGCAACCATCCCGGCCCTGGCATTCATGATGTTCCAGGCGGCGTTTGCTATTGTGACGCCTTCGCTTATAGTGGGGGCCTTTGTCGAACGAATAAAATTCGCGGGATTCCTTGTCTTTTCTATTTTGTGGGCGACCATCGTATATGACCCGGTGACCCATTGGCTGTGGGGAATGGGTGGGTGGTTGAGAGGGATGGGGGCGCTGGACTTTGCGGGAGGAATAGTCGTTCATGTGACCGCTGGATTTTCCGCTTTGGCCATAGCCCTTGTCGTTGGTAAAAGGATGGGATACGGCAAAGATAATATGGAACCCAGCAATATTCCTCTGGTGGTGATCGGGACAGTATTGCTTTGGTTCGGCTGGTTTGGTTTTAACGGCGGCTCCGCGCTGGGGGCCAATGGGCTTGCTACTTCTGCCGTGGTGGCGACCAATACCGCCGGTGCCATGGGAGCCACTGTATGGATGATATTGAGCTGGCTGCATAGAAGGCCCAGTCTTTTGAGCGTTGCCACTGGCGCTGTTGTCGGATTGGCTGCCATTACGCCGGCCTCCGGCTTTGTGGACCCTCTTTCTGCCATGGTGATCGGAGGGGTGGCTGCCGTGATCTCCTACTATATTATTGTTCTGCGAATGAAATTCCGTATTGACGAATCGCTCGATGTCTTTGCCTGCCATGGTATTGGAGGCGTTTGTGGATCTCTGGCTGTTGGCATCTTTGCCAGTAAGGCAATAAATCCTGCCGGCGCAAATGGCTGGCTGTATGGTAATCCGGCGCTTCTCAATTCCCAGATATTCGCTGTAGCCGTCACTGCCGTGTTCAGCTTTGCGGCAACTTATATCCTGGCTAAATTCGTCGATCGTTTTGTGGGGCTGCGCGTTAAAGAGAACGAGGAAATGGTCGGCCTGGACATTTCCCAGCACGCGGAAAGCATTGTATAGGAGGTAAATATCATGAAAAAAGTTGAAGCCATAGTCCGGCCCGAACGGCTGGAGGAACTGCGTGAAGCGCTGGATTCTAAAGGGTTTTCCGGCATGACCATAACCGAGGTCAAGGGGCGGGGTGTTCAGCGGGGTATAACCCTGGAATGGAGGGTGGGAGATTATCGCGTGGAATTTATGCCCAAGATCAAAATTGAAATGGTGTTAAATGATACCGACGTCAATGAAGTAGTTGATATCATCCAAAAGACCTGCGCGACCGGCAACATCGGGGACGGCAAGATCTTTGTCTATCCAATTGAGCAGGTAGTAAAGATACGCACCAAGGAGAATGGAACAAAAGCCATATGATATTACAAATTTGTAGCCTTTGCGGGCAGTAATCCACATTTTTGTAGATATTTTCTCGTAGAGACGAGGGGTTGCCTTGTCTCTACAATGGAATCAAAATTGCTACATATAAAAATAACAAAGGAGGAATCATTATGCCTACAAAAGAAGAGATCCTGAAATTAGTGAAGGACAACGATGTTGAGTTCATTAGATTCTGGTTCACCGACCTCAACGGGATCCTCAAAAGTTTTTCGATAGGAAAAGACGAGCTGGATAACGCGCTTACGGATGGGATGGGGTTTGACGGGTCTTCGATCACTGGGTTCCAGGACATAGAGGAGTCTGACATGATAGCCATGCCGGACCCGAATACCTTTGCGATACTTCCCTGGAGGCCGCAGGAAAAGGCCGTGGCCAGAATGATCTGTGACATATTACAGCCCGGCAAAGAAAAGCATACACCTTATGAGGGAGATCCCAGATATGTCCTGAAAAGGGCCCTGGCCAAGATGGAGAAGATGGGTTTTGACCACTTTTATGTTGGGCCGGAGCTTGAATATTTTTATTTCAAATCTTCTGAAAAGCCCGAGATAGTGGATGAGGGCGGATATTTTGACCTTACTCCGCTCGATATGGCCTCTAACCTGAGACGCGACACCATTTTCGCAATGAGGAAACTTGGTATTCGCGTGGAATACAGCCATCATGAAGTCGCGCCGTCCCAGCATGAGATAGACATGCGTTATGATGATGCGCTGAAAATGGCTGATGACATGGTGACCTACCGCTTGACCGTAAAAGAGATCGCTTCGGCTAACGGACTATATGCTACCTTTATGCCCAAACCTCTTTTTGGCCAGAATGGGTCGGGTATGCATGTCCATCAGTCCTTATTCAAGGGCAAATCCAACGCCTTTTATGATGCCAACGATAAGTATCACCTGTCAAAAATTGGCAAGTCGTATATCGCGGGGATATTGAAACATGCCCCGGAGATGATATCAATACTGGCTTCCTGGGTTAACTCTTACAAGAGATTGGTCCCGGGCTATGAAGCTCCGGTCTACATTGCCTGGTCCAGGCGCAACCGGTCTGCCCTGGTCCGTGTCCCCATGTACCAGCCCGGCAAAGAAGCTGCCACCAGGATGGAATTAAGGTGCCCTGATCCTTCCGGCAACCCGTATTTACAGCTGGCTGTAATGCTCAGCGCCGGTCTCAAGGGAATTGAGGAAGGCTACACCCTTGAAGAGCCGATGGAGCTTAACCTTTACCACCTGACTGACAAGGAAAGGGAGGAGAGGGGGATCAAGTCCCTTCCACCAAGTTTAGGGGAGGCGATCGAGCTGGCGCAGAAGAGTAAATTCTTAAAAGAGGTCCTTGGCGACCATTGTTTTGAAAGGTTCATTGAAATCAAGAAGAAAGAATGGGATGATTTCCGTATACAGGTGACCGAATACGAAATAAAGAAATATTTGCCGATCCTTTAATTGTTAATTGGTCATTGGAAATTGTTAATTGAATAGGGGCGGGGTTTTTGTCTAGCGACACCTTTGTACCTCGCCCCTTTTAAACAAAGGTGAAAGAGATGGGATATGGACGTATACCAGCCAGAGAAGGTCTATACGATCCGCAATTCGAGCACGATGCTTGCGGGGTTGGGTTCGTATGTCATATTTCTGGCAAAGCATCCCACTCAATAGTTGAGCAGGGCCTTCAGGTACTAAAGCGACTTGCACACCGCGGCGCGGTCGGCGCTGATCCGGAAACAGGCGACGGCGCCGGGATCCTGATTCAGATCCCCCACGAATTTTTTTCTCGGGTCTGCGAATTTGAGCTTCCGCAGGCGGGCCAATACGGCACCGGCCTTGTATTTTTGCCGCAGGATAAAGAGGAACGCGAATACTGCAAGGAGCGTATTGAGAAGGCTGTAAGGGACGAAGGACAGAAGGTCCTTGGATGGCGCGGAGTGCCTGTAAACAGCAATTCGATAGGCATGACCGCCAGGGAAACCCAGCCGTCTATCGAACAGGTTTTCATTGGCTGTCCTGATGAGAAAAAATTATATTCCATCCGCCGCAAAGCGGAGATCATGATCTCAAGATCGAAAATCGAACAGAGATCTTTCTTTTATATAACCAACCTTTCAACGCGGACAGTGGCTTACAAGGGGCTTTTGATGCCGAATCAGGTCCAGGAGTTTTTTCTTGATCTTAAGGACCCGCAAATGCAAAGCGCCATTGCCGTGGTGCATTCGCGATACAGCACCAACACCTTCCCGACGTGGGACCTGTCGCAGCCGTTCAGATTCTTGGCCCACAACGGCGAGATAAACACCCTGCGCGGCAATATCAACTGGATGAAGGCGCGTGGATTTACCGACCTTATCAGGGAAGGCCAGTCGGATTCAGCTACTCTTGATAATGTCCTGGAACTTCTTGTGCTTTCCGGCCGCTCGCTTCCCCATGCCATGATGATGCTGGTCCCCCAGGCCTGGGAGCACAACGAGTTCATGAGCAAGGACCTTAAGGACTTTTACAAGTACCATGCCTGCTTTATGGAACCATGGGATGGGCCGGCGGCTCTAGCATTTACGGACGGCACCTGCGTGGGCGCTATGCTGGACAGGAACGGCTTGCGGCCGACGCGCTATATCATAACTAAGGATGACTTTGTGGTAATGGCTTCCGAGGCCGGAGTGCTGGATATCCCGGATGACAACATACGCGAATCTGGCCGCATTACTCCAGGCAAGATGTTTTATGTCGATACAAAAGAAGGCAGGATCATTGAAGACGCGGAGTTAAAGGATCAGGCGGCGTCGCGGCAGCCGTATAGCGAATGGGTGAAGGATAATCTGGTGGAGTTTGAGGCAAAAGGCATCGAGGCATCGAGGCATCAAGGCATCAAGGTTCTTGAGCTATTGAAGGCGTTTGGATATACCCGCGAGGACCTTAACGCGATCATCAAGCCCATGGCGGAAGAGGGCAAGGAGCCGATCGGGTCCATGGGCAACGATACTCCGCATGCCGTGCTTTCCAACAAGCCACAGCTGCTTTATAACTATTTCAAACAAATGTTCGCGCAGGTGACCAATCCTCCAATTGATCCCATCCGCGAGGAGCTGGTCATGAGCCTGGACAGTTTTGTGGGACCAAAGCCGGACCTTTTAAAGGAAACACCCGGGCATTGCAAGTCGCTGCATGTAAAGAGTCCGATCTTGACCGAGAAGGAACTTCAATGCTTTAAGGCCGGCAATTTGAATGGCTTTAAAGCCAAAACGATCTCCTTGCTTTTTAAGGCGGGGGGAATTGAAGATTTCAAGCGCGGACTGGACAGAATATGCAAGGAAGCGGAAGAAGCTGTTAAAGAAGGCTATTCTTTTATCATTCTTTCGGACAGGGGAGTTGATGCGAATAACCCGGTACTGCCGGCTTTGCTGGCAGTAGGGGCCGTGCATCACCATCTCATAAAGAACGCCCTGCGTACCAGTGTGGGATTGCTTTTGGATAGCGGCGAGCCTCGCGAAGTGCACCATTTTGCCGTTCTGTTTGGCTATGGAGCCGATTTGATCAGTCCCTATGGGGCGTTTGAGGCCATTGATATTGCTGTAGGTTCGCAAGATCTCGCGAACCTACAAGAAAATTATCGTCATGCCATTGAAAAAGGCATCCTGAAGATCCTTTCCAAAATGGGTATTTCAACCCTTCGTAGTTATCGGGGCGCGCAAATATTTGAAGCCCTTGGACTGGCGGATGATGTCATTGAGAAGTGCTTCACAGGGACCGTTTCCCGTATTGGAGGCCTGTCCATTGACGATATTGCCAGGCAGACCCTTGACCGGCACAAAAGCCTTTTGGCCGTTCATGGAGAAAGTTACTCTTCCCTAGCAAGTGGTGGGGTGTATCAATGGCGCAGGGATGGCGAGTTCCACCTGTGGAACCCGGAAAGCATTGCCGCGCTTCAGGACGCTGTGAGGAAGAATGACTATGGACATTACAAAGAGTTTGCTCTCATGATAAATGATCAATCCAAGAATCCAACGACATTGCGTTCATTATTGAGAGTCAAGGAAGGCGGGGTGACGTCACCCCGCCTTCAGATCGATCAAGTTGAGCCCATCGGCTCCATCCTCAAGCGCTTCGCCACCGGCGCCATGAGCTTTGGCTCTATCAGCAAAGGCGCGCACGAGACCATCGCGCTGGCCATGAACCGCATTGGCGGCAAGTCCAATACCGGAGAAGGCGGCGAGGATCCCGCCCGCTTCACTCCTTTGCCGAACGGCGATTCAAAGCGCAGCGCCATTAAACAGGTTGCTTCCGGCAGGTTTGGAGTTACCACCAATTACTTGACCAATGCCGACGAACTGCAGATCAAAATGGCGCAGGGCGCCAAGCCCGGGGAGGGCGGCCAGCTGCCGGGACACAAAGTGAGCGCGATCATCGCGCGCGCCCGATATACTACGCCCGGCGTGACACTTATCTCTCCGCCGCCGCATCATGATATCTACTCTATCGAGGACCTGGCCCAATTGATCTTTGACCTTAAAAATGTCAATCCCGATGCCCGG
>JAHJBW010000009.1 GCA_018813405.1 Candidatus Margulisiibacteriota bacterium
GGCAATATCGGCGACGGAAAGATATTCGTAGTGCCTTTGGAGGAATGCATCCAGATCAGGACAGGGGAAAAGGGGAAGAAGGCGATTGGATAAAATTATTTCAGCTTGATCTTTGTCTCTTTCTTGGGGTTGAGCTTGTATTCTTTGCCCTGTACCTTGATGGGGTGAGCCCGGTCGGAAGAGGAGCATATCTTTACGCTAATGCTGCCGCGGGAGATCTTGACAGAAAAGATATTCCCCTGCCAGCAGGTGTTGAATGCCAGCTCGACCCACTTTTTGGGCAGCCAGGGGTCAAAGCATAATGTCCCGCGTCTTACGCGCATGCCGGCAAAACCGTTGATCACGGTCATCCATGCGCCGCCGGTGGCCGCGGCATGAATGCCGTCAAAGCTGTTCCTCTGGGTGTCCAGGAGATCCAGGTAAGAAGTTTTCATGAAGTAGTCGTAAGCCTTTTTGTGGTCGCCGACCTCCAGCCCCATCATCGCATAGATGCAGGGCGATAGGGATGATTTGTGAAGCGTGCGGGCTTCGTAGTAGTGGAAATTCTTCTTTTTCAGTTCCGGCGAAAAACGGTCAACGAAAAGATGCAGCATCAGGACCACGTCGGCCTGTTTTATTAGCTGTGTACGATCAACGTTGTCGCCGCTCACACCGGGCGGGAACTCGGGGAAACCTTCCCTGTTAAGCTTTCCTGGCTTAATGTCTCTTAAAGAAAAATAACCTTCGAACTGTTCGATTAGTTCTGATTTTTGGTCGTAGGGAAAGTAAATGGTCTTGGACATTTTCTTCATCAGCTCAAAATCATCCTGCGAGACCTTGATGCGTTCGAGCAGCTGTTTCAACATATCGGGATATTCCTTTTTCATGGATTCGTATATCTCGACGGCCTTTTCAAAGTGCAGGATCACCAGATAGTTGGTAAAGGCATTGTTGTCGACATGTTCGTGGAACTCATCAGGCCCTATGACCTTGCGTATCTCATAGCGGTCCCTTCTTTTTTCGACCCTGCTCATCCAGAACTTGGCGGTCAGGAAAAGCATCTCCGCCCCGTACTTGAGCATAAAGTCATTGTCGCCGCTGGCGTAATAGTAATCGAACAGGCCGTGTATCACATCCGATACTATATGATGCTCCTCGTCGCCGGTGAATATCCTTATTTTGGAGCCATCTTCCAGTGTTACGCTGGTTGGCGTGGTCTCGATGCCGGTATCGGCGCTTTCCCAGGCGTATTTGGCGCCCTTGTAGCCCATATGCCGGGCATTTTGCTGGGCACCGTTCAGGGTGTAGTAACGGTACATCAATAGATTGCGCGCGTCTTCGGGGAAGTTGTAAATATAAAAGGGCAGTATGAATATTTCCGTATCCCAGAAGGCGTGTCCCTTATAACCTTCACCGGTCAAAAACTTCGCGCCAATGCTTACGGTTGGGTCGTGATGCGGCTTGGCAATAAGCAAATGATAGATGTTGAAGCGCAGGCCCTTTTGCGCCAGTTTGTCGCCTTTGATCATTACGTCAGCCTGCTGCCATTGCTTTTCGCGCCATTCAAGGTGCTTTTTCAGGTGGTAGTCTATGCCGTCCCTTATCATGTCAGAAAGCGTGTCTGTCGCGGCAGACTCGAGTTGGCGCTCATAACCCTCGCGGCTGGTATAGATGCTGGTCCATTTATTGAAGGAGTATTTGTTCTTTTTTATGGCCTTGAAGGTGTATTCCTGCGAGCATTTCTCACCGTAGATCTTGCTTATATAGGCGGTTCCTTTGGGCGCGTCTTCAAAGACCATTTTTGAGGCCAGGGCCAGCCGGATGTTCTTGTCACGAGTCTCCATTTCAAGATAAATATGGTCCGCGGTCCGCTCTATCTTTTTAAGGTTGAGGTGTTTGATCCTTTCGTTGGGGAAGTGGCCCATATTTGTCACCTCCCCGTTCAAACCGCTGATCACTTTAAGTTCGCCCGAGAAATTTTCAGGAATGACAGTTATCTCCATGAAACCGCCGCGCACCTGGTGGGCAAAAAGCACTCTTTTAGTTTCCAACCTGATTATTTTACCTGCTTTGTTCTTTAGGCGGGACGAGCGGTACAGTATCCCTTTTCTCATGTCCAGCGCTCTTTCGTGTGAGAGTACCGCGCAGTTGTCGACGCCAAACCTGGCACCATTATGCCAGACGGAAATATCGGTCCAGCCGGGTACTTTGACGATCTCCGGCACCAGGCTTTCGGACTTATCGAAAAGCCCGGCAATGTAGGCACCGCGATAGCTTTCGAGAGGGTTCTCTTCCAGCGCGGCTCTCTGGCACATATAGCCGTTGCCCAGGGTCAGCAGTGTCTCGTAAAGGCCCTGTTGGGCAGGGTCGTAGCCCTTTTCTTTGATCAGCCATTCGCTGGAGCTTGGATCAAATGCTTTTTTCATCTAATTTTAATATTCTGTCCAGGCTTGTTTCGGACAGGTCGTTCACATAAAGGTCGGCGCCCAGATCATGGTCAAGTTTACCATGCCGGTCAATGCCTACACAATAAAAACCTCCGGCCCTGGCCGCTTCAACACCGGCCCTGGCGTCTTCGAACACCACGCATTCCCTGGAAGCAAGCCCAAGCTTGTCCGCGGCTTTCAGGAATATTTCGGGATCGGGCTTCCCTTTTTTTAGGTCGGCGCCGGAAACGTCGGCGTCGAACAGCTCGAACAGGCCCACCTTTCTCAGTATATAGCCGGCATTTTTCGAGGAAGAGGCCATGGCCAGCTTTAATCCTTGATCTTTCATTTCTTTTATCAGCTTTATGGTGGAGTCGAAGGTGTCGATGGGCCCCTTTTCCAGTAATTCCAGAAAATAGGCTTGTTTCTTGTCGCCGGCCAGCTTTACCTCTTGCGGCGAAAGCTCTGTCAGTATGGCCGCGGCGCCTTCCAGCCTGGGCCTGCCGTCAACTTTGGCAAGATAGTCTTCTGTGGTAAATTCATGCCCGTATTCCGCGAACATTTTTTTCCAGGCCTTGAAGTGCAGGGGTACCGAGTCCACGATGACGCCGTCCAGATCAAAAATAGCGCCTTTAATGGACATGGATGCTGGCCCTCTCCGAGGTGTCCCTTCTGATCTGGTCCGATTTTTTTCTTTTGTGTTTGGCGCGTGTGCCCCTGGATCGCTTTTCCTGGATCGCTTTATA
>JAHJBW010000045.1 GCA_018813405.1 Candidatus Margulisiibacteriota bacterium
CTGTCCCTGGCATTTAAAATCAGCGACTCATATTCCTTCAGTTCCGGGGTGAAGAAGCGTTCCCCGCCTACCAGTGTCTGCTTCCTTATATAATCCTGCGGGACCAGGTCGCGGTTGGCGTTTGATATCTCGATATAATAGCCAAACACCCTTGTATAGCCAACTTTCAGCGACTTTATCCCGCTGCGCAGGCGTTCTTTGTTCTCCAGCTCCAGTATCCATGCTTTGCCGCCGTGCGCCGCCGATCTAAGCTCGTCAAGCTCGGCATTGTAACCCTGCCTTATAATGCCGCCCTCTTTTATGGCAAGCGGCGGCTCTTCCACGATCGATGCGTTGACCACCCGTACGACATCCTCCGCGTCGGGCAAAGAGCAGAACTCTGACAGCCGGCCGGAGGCGGACCCGCTTAGAAGATGTTTAATTTGCGGCAGGCAGGCCAGTGAATCCTTTAAAGCGATCAGGTCGCGGGCGTTGGCTCGTCCGGTGGATATTTTTGACGCCAGCCTTTCAATGTCGTACACCCTGTCCAGCAGGCCGCCAAGCTTTTCCCTCATGGACGGACTGCCAAAAAGTTCGGCAACGGCATCAAGCCTTGTCTCGATCTGTCGTTTGTCCAGTAAAGGCTGGAGCAGGTACCGGCGCAAAAGGCGGCTGCCCATATTGGTGCGCGTCTGATCAAGCACCCACAGTAAACTGCCTTTCAAGCTTTTGTCCCTCATGGTCTCTGTAAGCTCCAGGTTGCGGCGCGTGGCCTGGTCAATGAACATGCTGTCCGTGGGCCTGTAAGGCTGGACGCGGTTGATGTGCGAAAGGTTGGTCTTTTGGGTCTCTTTCAGATAATCAAGCACGGCGGCGGCGGCGGAAAGCCCGGCAGGCATTTCAAGAATCCCAAAAGACTCGAGCGAAGCGACGCCAAAGTGGTCTTTGAGCTTTCTTTGCGCAGTCTCCTGGTCGTAGATATCCTTATAGATCGAGGGTCGGCAAGGGACAAGCCTTCGGCCGAGCTCAGGCCGAGGCCCTTGCCCTACATTTTGTTCCAGCATGTCGGATATTATGATCTCGGAGGGAGATACCCTTTGAATCTCGTCCTGAAGATCGTCGGGACTCGAGAACTCGGTGATCTTGAATTCCCCGGTAGAGATGTCCGCAAATGCCAGCCCGAAGTTCTTCCCCTCGCGGTTGACCGCAGCCAGGTAATTGTTTTCCTTCTGCGGTAGCATTTCAGCCTCGATGAGCGTGCCGGGAGTGAAGATATTGACGACCTCTCTTTTGACCACTCCCAGGGCGCTTTTGGGGTCTTCCACCTGGTCGCAAACGGCAACTTTGTATCCTTTTTCCACCAGCTTCGCGATGTAGCCGCGCGCGGCATGGTGCGGCACGCCGCACATGGGCATGCGGCTTTCTCCGTGCCCGCGGCCGGTAAGGGTTATCTCCAGCTCGCGCGAGGCAAGCAGGGCGTCGTCCTCGAACATCTCGTAAAAATCGCCAAGACGAAAAAAAAGGACAGCGTCCTTGTGCCGCGCTTTGATCTGCTGGTACTGGGATACCATTGGAGTAGTCTTTTGCATTATTTTCTTAATTGGACTTTGAGCTGGTCGACAAGCGCCTGGCAGATCTGCTGGTGGATTTTGTTCACTTCTTCATCGGTAAGGGTGCGGTCGGGCGACCTCCACACCACTCGATAAGCCTGGGAATCTTTGTAACGGTCAAAAAGATATGTTTCCTCCAGCATCTCGCCTCCCGATGACCTGATGACCGACAATATCTGGTGACAGCTGGTGCCGGCAGGCACGCGCATAGAAATGTCCCTTTCAACCTTTGGATATTTGGGGAGCGGCCTGAACTTTTTCGACCTGTCCACAAGTTTGAAGAGCGCGTCAAGATCAAGTTCAAAAATATAGGCCTCTTTTGGCAGGTCGAATTTTTTTTGCAGGTCGGGGTGCAGGGCCCCAAAATATCCGCCCAGATGGCCGTCACCCAGTATAAGGGAAGCCGACTTGCCGGGATGCAAATAATTGTGGCCGGCTTCGAGCGTATAGCCAATGCCAAAATATTCCATAAGCGCTTCAACGATACCCTTTAGCCTGAAAAAGTCAGCGTCGCCGCCAACCATCGCCCCGGACAGCGCCATTTTTTCAAGAGGCAGTTTGCCCGGCCCTCTATTAAAGGTCTTGGCGATCTCAAAAATGCTGACCTCGTTCATCTGGTGGCGCAGATTGTGCTGTACCACCCTGATAAGCGACGGGAAGATAAGCGAACGCATGGCCGATTCGTCCTCTACCAGCGGATTTTCTATCTTGATTAGTCCCGGCCCGGGAGCGACCAGGCTAAAGGTCTGGGCTTCGAACATGCCCTGGCCTGTCAAAAGAACGCGGATATCGTTGGCAAAATCCTCCCACAAGTCCTTTTCGATGCTGTCCCTGCCGGTCTTATAAAGGCTGGTCTTTATTTTGTTATAGCCATATATCCTGGCAACCTCTTCCACCAGGTCAATTTCCCTTTCTATATCGCCCGCCCTGTAGAACGGCACTTCCACTGTTATGGAATCTTTGGCGGCCTTAAGCTTCTTAAAGGACAACCTGGCCATTATGGACGCGATCTCCCCGGCAGAAATATTGGCGCCCAGCACCCGGTTGACCTTCGCGCGGCGCAGGGTGATCTTTTTTCTTTTCCGGCTGGCGGACTTTATGTCCACGCTTCCCGGCAGTACTTTGCCGCCGCCAAGCTGTGCTATTAGCGCGGCACAGCGCTCTAACGCCTGCTCCACGCCATCCCAGTCGACACCCTTTTCAAAGCGGGCGGACGATTCTGTGCGAAGTTTGGCCTCTTTGCTGGCGCGGCTAATGGAGATCGGGTTAAAAAAGGCGGACTCCAGCACCACGGAGGTGGTCTGGTCGGTTACCTCTGTGTTTTTGCCGCCCATTACGCCTGCCAGCGCGATGGGCCCGCCGTTGTCTGCTATGACCAGCATGTCGGGAGAGAGCTTTCTTTCCATCCCGTCCAGCGTGGTGATAGTTTCTTTGGGCTTTGCGCGGCGTACTATGATCTGGCCAATTTTTTCCCTGTCAAAGGCATGCATGGGCTGTCCCATTTCGAGCAAAACATAGTTGGTGGCATCAACGACATTGTTTATGGCCCGCACCCCGCACATCTACAGCCGTTGTTTCAACCACTCCGGCGACTCTTTGATAGTGATCCCTTCAATTACTTTTGCCATATACCTGGGACAGAGATCTTTGTCTTCAACACGGCAAGGGACCCTCCTTCGTCCCGCCTTGCGGGACTTCGGCGGGCAGGCAAGCCTCTTGAACTTCGCGCCAGTTATGGCGCTCACTTCGCGCGCGACCCCTATTATCGAATGGCAGTCCCCCCTGTTGGGCAGGATATCAACTTCAAGCAGTACTTTGCCGTTTACCTCTTCAAGCGCACCCACTTCAAGCCCGCCCATGGAAAGCTTATCGGCCAGCTCCCGCGGTTTGAGCTTTATGTCAACATATTCTTTTAGCCAGTCAAATGGTACTTTCATTAAAATTGCCTCAAGAACCTGAGGTCGTTCTGATAGAACAAGCGGATATCATCGATGCCATACTTTAGCATGGCAACGCGCTCTATGCCCAGGCCAAACGCAAAGCCCGAAAATTTTTCGGGATCGTACTTAACATATTTAAAGACATTGGGATCTATCATGCCCGAACCAAGTATCTCTATCCAGCCGGTACCCTTGCAGATACGGCAGCCATCGCCGCCGCACATGACGCATTGCACATCGACTTCCGCCGACGGCTCGGTGAACGGGAAATAACTGGGCCTGAAGCGGACCTTTTTTTGCCTGCCGAAAATATAATGCAGAAAAGAGGTAAGCGCGCCCTTAAGATCGCCAAAGGTAACATCCCTGTCGACAAGAAACCCTTCGACCTGATGGAATACCGTGGAATGCGTGACATCGGCGTCCCTGCGGTATACCCGGCCGGGGACCACGACAGCCAGCGGCGGGTTTTGCTTTTCCATGACGCGTATCTGCACAGGCGAAGTATGCGTCCTTAAAAGCACATCGCCTTCCACATAAAGAGTGCTCCACATGTCGCGCGAAGGATGGTGGGCGGGAATGTTGAGCGCTTCAAAGTTATAATAGTCGGTCTCGACATCGGGGCCGTAGGCTATTGAAAACCCCAGCTTCGAAAAGACCTCCAGGACCTCGTTCATAACCCTGCTTATTGGATGTATCTTGCCTGTTTTTTCGGCGCGGCCCGGCAAAGTAATATCAAGGATGTCTTTTTGCAGGCTTTTTTGTTTGCTTAAATCCTCGAAGCGTGATTGCTTGTCGGATATTAAATGCTGTATCTGGTTTTTGGCGTCATTGATGGCCTTGCCCATTTTGGGGCGCTCGGCCGCGGGCAGGTCTCCCAGGTATTTTATAAGTTCGGTGAGCAGGCCCTTTTTGCCAAGATATTTGACACGCAGATCTTCGAGCGTTCTCTGGTCCTCTACGCCCGATATCATTACGCTGGCTTCGTCAAGAATAGCTCTAACTCTTTCCACCGTTCCTCCTCTGGCATGAACCATATGGTTCATGCCTTTGTCTTTGCACCTCGTAAAGCATGATCGAGGCAGACATGGCCACGTTAAGCGATTCGGCCTGGCCAAAAATTGGGATGCTGACCTGCCTGTCAGCAAGGTCAAATATCTTTTTTGGCAGGCCCGCCCCTTCGTTACCTAATATTATAGCGCATGGGCCGGAAAAATTCGAATGCCAGAGATCGTGTTCCGCGCCGGCCCGGGCGGCGATCAGTTTTATGCCCGCGTTCCTAAGGCTTTCCAGCGTTTCCGTAATGTCCTCACTGTCCAGCACCGGCAGGTGGAAGATAGATCCCATGCTGGCCCGTATGACCTTTTGGTTGAATTTGTCCACCGTGCGGCTGGAAAGGACCAGCGCCGTGGCCCCGGCGGCATCGGCAGACCTGATGATGGTGCCCAGGTTGCCGGGGTCCTGAAGATCAACACAAACGACAATTAGCGGTTTGGCGCCGCCGGTAAGCTGTTCCATGGAGTATTCCGGCTCCCTGACCACACCCACTATGCCCTGGGAATTTTCAACATCGGACACCTTTTTCAGGTTGTTATGTCCCACCTTATGGCAGGGGACCCCCGCCCTTTTAAGTTTTTTCAACAGCGGGAGTTCTTTTGAGAAAAGAACAAAATCCAGCCGACCGACGCATTCGTCGACCAGCCTTTCGCCCTCCACGACAAATCTCTTTTCCTTTTTTCTTACGCGTTTTTTTTCAAGGAGGGAACGGACATAATTTATCCTGTCGTTCATCGAACCATAATAGCCCGTCTTGCTTGATTTATCAAGTCAAAGAATATACAATAAACCACATGAAAGCCCGCATTTTATCTGTTGCTTTTGTGCTGTTGTGCTGTTTATGCTCTTGGGCGGACGCGGGCGATCTTCAACTGTATTACAACGGGTCCAGCTGGCAGCAAGTTGCCTCTCCCGCGGGAAGCGCCGAAGCGGAAAATACGCAATTTTTTGAAGATAACGGAAAGCTTTTCTTCCTGTGGAAGGAAAATAACTCCATTCAAATCATCAGCTCCTCTAATGGTGGAATGAGCTGGTCCAACCCAAAAAGCATTCTCCAGCTTGAAGGTATCGAAAACGTTAAGGTCTTTAACGATCAAAATACTATGCGCCTTATCTACCAAATGGCCGGCGACATCTACTATATATCATCCGGCGACGGCGGCAGGTCGTTCAGTATTCCTATAACGCTCAATCGACCTTACAAAACCACTTTAAATGCTGACATTGCCCTGGTTAATGGCGCGCTGACAGTGGTCTTTGCTTCGGAAGACAAGTTTGGCCAGAACATCTACTTGGTGAAAAGCCTGGACGGCGGCCGTTCATGGGGTCGGCCGGAGAAATACCTGCAAAAGATTTCGGTGATCAATGAATTGCTGTTGACAAAAAACGGGGTTTGCTTTGTGGAATCTTCGGCAGACGGCAGTTACAGATTATATTCGGGGCAGGACCTCCTCTTGACCGAAAGCAGAAAGATCGGGAACCTTAAAACTTACGATACCGATCTTTCCCTTTCGCTGATAAAATATGACCTTTATATGGAAAATGGCGCTGTTGAACCGCGATTCATCAGCCCTGTCGCTTTGGGTGAACGGAAGTTCGTTGAGCATATCTTGGGAAACGCCGAGTATATTGATGCCATATACGACCAGGGTAAACTTTATTCTTTCTTTTCGATCAACGATGAAATAAAAAAATACGAGTACACACCGCCGGCGGTCGAGGCGCCTGTAATACTAACCCCAAAGCCCGGTCAGAAGATGAGACCGGACAGCCTGAATATTGCCATAGCTCCCGCGACTGGAGTGACGGTACTGGAGATAGACGACCGATCTATTTATTTCTCTTCCGGGGAGGCGGTCTATTCGCTCAAGGGATTCAAAGATGGAGAACATTTTCTGCGCGGACGGACCTTTGACGGCGCAGCCTACAGCGGTTACACAGACAAGCAGGCATTTAGCGTGGACAGCAAGGCCCCTGACCTATTCACCAACCTGCCGCCGGAAGGGGCCACCATAAACGACGCGAATTTCACAGTATCGGGCTTTGTCTCTGAAGAGGCCGTGATCAAAATAAACGGGTTAAAGACGGATATAGACCCAAACATGAAATTCTCAAGCCGGCTTAACCTGGTCCCCGGGGAAAACATTATAACCGTTATGGCATCGGACGAGGCCGGCAACACAAGCCTTCTTACCAGAAAGGTCATACTTAACGAATCGTCACCCGTTATCACGCAGATCAAACCGGTCCCTTCCCAATGGTTCATGCCATCTTCCAGTGTAGTGTTCGAAGCCCGGGTAAGCGACAACCAGAAAGACCTGGACGAAGAGACCGAAGTAACGATCACCTGTGACGGGACGCCGCTTGAACATTACGTCTACTATCAACCGCAAATGGAAAAGCTTACCGGCCTGGTCCCTTTGCCTGTCAGCCTTTCGGACGGCAGGCACAGTTTAACAGCAAGCCTGGCGGACGCGGCCGGCAATTCCGCCGTTTCATCGTTGTACATACAAATTGATTCGCTGGCTCCCGGCCTTTCAAAACAATTCAAGGATGGCATTGTACTTTGTGAAAAAAAACAAATGGCCATTCCCTTTGAAGAAAAAGGGTCCGGCATAGACATTGTCACCTCCATCATCAAACTGCGGGACAGCGCTTCGATGGAGGTAAAAGGCAATCTTGTAGAAAAGGACGGCGGCATATTTTTTGTGCCCGAGGTCCCTCTTAAGCTCGGAACATACAAGCTCGAAGTGTGCCCGCGGGACATGGCGGGCAATGTTGGAAAAACTTCAATGGTAAAGATCAATATCAGCGACAGCAATGTTGCCGCCGCCGCATCGTCGCTGGACGTAAACACCGTAAAGCTTGAGTACGGCCCCAATCCTTTTAATCCCGCGGTGGACCCGTATTACCTTATACACTATGAGCTGTCATCGGCTATGAAGGCCAAACTCTACATTTTTGACCTTCGCGGACTGCTGGTATATATGAAAGACCTGGGCAATGTGATAGAACATGACTTTCACTGGGACGGCAAGAACGCTTTTGGTGAGGCCCTGGCCAACGGCGTTTATCCATTTGTCCTGCTTACCGAGGGCGCGAACAGGGAAGTTAAGAGGGGGAAGATAGTTATCTTAAGGTGATCAGTATGCCCCGCTGCCCAGCAACACTACCGGAATGGTTTTTAACAATATCTTGATATCCTGCCACAGCGACCAGTTCTCAATATAATAGATATCCAGCCGTACCATATCATCAAATGGCAAGAGCGACCGGCCCGACACCTGCCAGAGCCCGGTTATTCCGGGCCTGACCCTGAGGCGCTTCTTTTCCCAGGAATTGTATTTTTCAACCTCACGGGGCAGCGGCGGACGGGGACCGACCAGGGACATGTCGCCTGTCAGGACATTGAACAACTGAGGCAGTTCATCAATACTCCAGCGCCTTATGAAATGGCCCAGAGGGGTAACGCGCGGATCGTCCTTTATTTTAAAGATGTGTCCGGTCGTTTCAGAACGCGATTCAAGCTGAGGAAGCAACTCTTCCGCGTTTGCTACCATGGAACGAAATTTGTAGCAATTGAAGACCCTTCCGTCTTTGCCTACCCTCTTCTGCAAAAAGAAGACCGGGCCGGGGGAAGTGAACTTTACGCCCAATGCCGCGGCCAGCAGAAAAGGTGAGATAATTATTATTATTGTCCCCGACAGAAGGATATCAAAGCATCTTTTCAAAAAAGCGCTAAAACCAAGCAATCCGATCTCCCGGATATTTACCAGCGGTATCCCGCCCACTTCGTCAATATCGACGCGGGAAGCCAAAAGCTCCAAAAGCCCCGGTATCAGCTTTATTTCAATGCCAAGCGTTTCGCATTCGGTGATGATGTCCATTATCCTCTGGTGCTCAATATTGCTGGCGGCGATCACCAGTTCGGATATTTTCTTGCGCTTCACTTCGGCAAAGACGAACGAAGCGGACGCGTTATCATCAAGTACAGCCGCGATCTTGTAGCCAAGTGAAGGGTCGTTTTTTATCTTTTTTGCCAGGGCCTGCCCCATTTCCCCTGAACCGAGGATAAGCACGCGTTTTAACCCAATGTTCTTTTTGCGGACCGTCCTGCGGGCCCACCAGAACAATATCCTTGAAGCAGTAAGCAGTAAAAGCGATATCGCCCAGGCGTTCAATATGACCAGGCGCGAAAACCAGAAACCACGGTAGATAAAAAGAAAGCCGAACAGGACCAGGGAAGAAACGGTCACCGAGAAAAATATTGCGCCTACCTCATCTATCAGCGATGAATATTTTTTATCGTAAAGCCCGAACAGTTTAAAGAGCGCCAGCCAGAGGATGACAATGAATATGAGCGGGCCTGAATACCTTTCAAAAATGGGAATAAGGGTTGGAGTAATAAAAAGCTGGACCTTGAACCTTATAAAATAGCCCAGAATAAAAGAGACCACCAAAAGAAAAACATCAGCTATTACTTGAACCATGACATCATCTTTTGGGCATAAGCGTTATTTGGGTCGAGCGAAAGCACCTGTTCAAATTCTGACCTGGCCTTTGCAAGGTCACCCCGCTTAAGATAGATCGCACCCAGGCCGTTGTGCGCGTCTATGTTCTGTGGATGCATCATCATCATTTCTTCGAACATCTTGAAGGCTTTGTCAAGTTTGTTCTCATTGATAAGGCGAAAACCTATCTGTACAAGGGGTTCTTCAAGGTTGGGATTGATGCGGTTGGCCTCTTTATAATACTGGAACGCCAGTTCCTTGTCCCCGCGCCTTTCGGCGATCTTGGCCAGGGCGATATAGGCTTCGGCGTAATACGGGTCGATCTTGAGAGTAAGATCAGCATAGTGCCTGGCCTTTTCCACATCGCCCAGTTGGAGGTATATCCTGGCCTTAATGTGGAAGTTGTCGGCATTGTATGGGTCGACCCTTGTGCCAAAAGTAAAAATATCCATGGCCCGGGCCAGCATGGCGTTCCTTTGTTCTCCAGAAAGGCGTTGGGCATAGTTGACGGTGGCAATGCCAAGATAAGTAATAGTATTGCCTTCGTACGGCGCCACACGGAGCGAATCGTTAAAGTACGTAATAGCTTGTTCGAACCTGCCGGCATCGGAATAGACCTTGCCGGACTTAAAATGCAGGTCGGAAGTGAAAGAAAAAAGCGAAATATAGCTTATAAAAGCAAAAATGATCAAGATAATGGCAATGAATATCCAGGGCAAATCCCTGACATCGCGTGTTTCATCCTTGCTAACCACCGGATCTCGTCCCAGCACTGCTACCATGGCCCACATTACCCAAAAGATCGAAACAATGGCCACCACCCCAAAGCTGAACTGGTTTTGCACGATATAGGAAGCCATGGAAGCGATGAGTACCGCGCTTAACACCTTTTCTTCGGTGCCAAGCGAGATGTTCTTTTTAATAGCGACCAGGAACACATAGCCTACCAGGCCCCAGTAAACCAAAAATCCGAGCAGTCCTTTGGTGACAGGGATATCAAATGTCTCGTTGTGGCAGCGGTCTTGCTTGACATGGAAATCTTCCTTGAACCTGAAAAGTTCGGTCTCATATTGAGGGAATACCATCTTCATGACCTCGGGCCCGATCCCGAAAAAAGGATAGTCGGAAATAATATTGAAAGCGCTCTTCCATGTCTCACCGCGCGAGCCGGCCGCGCCGGAGAGCTGGATATCATGGGAGGTGGCCTGGCCTTCGCCCGAGTTGCCTTCGACGGGCTTTGCAACCTTTACCTCTGAAGAAAAGCGGGTGAAAGGTGAAACGTCCGCGTCCATTAATGTAATGCCGGAGGCAACAGCAATGCTAGCCAGCAAGACCAGTATCCAGGTCAGGCTGGCAAATAGTTTTTTCCTTGGAGTAAAGACCGCTACCAGTACGATACCTACCAAAAAGCCCAAATACCCACCCCGGCTCTGGGTATAGAACAGGCAAATATACATTAAAGAAAGGCTGGTAACGATCAGAACGTTGAATACAAAGCGGGGCAGCTGCTCATAGGTATACGCGAAACGCAGGCCTGAAAAGGTCAGCACAACAAAGAAAAGGTACCAGAGGAAAGGCCTGAAACCGTCCAGGTAATAGATCATTATGATGAACAGGATGGGGACCAGTAAAAAGTAGCAAAGCGGCAAATATTTTTGCAGTTCACTATCAACAGATACCTTTGTCTTATTTTTTGCCTTGGTCTGTTCCCGCGGCTTTTCGCCATTGTCCAGAAAAAGGAAAGCCAGCACCAGCATAAAAGCCATAACAATGTAAGCGGCCAGGAAGTTGGGCTGGCCGATGGTGGCTATGACCCTCATACGCGTGGCCACGCCTCCCCAGGCGTACGGGTCTATACCAAAACGCTGGATTATGCCATAGACAGCCATGAGTGTGGCGGCGGACATTACAACGGCCAGGACCCTTTTTAGGGCGCGCATATCGGCCAAATAGTTGGTGGCCACGAAAAACAGCAGGCCAAAACAGTACCAGCTTATCAACCCCTCGTACCGGCCGTAAAAACCGACCAGACTGCTGTAGACATGGATAGAGGTAATGGTGGACGCGGTGCAGATCAGCATGAATGTAAAGACGGGCCAGTCAAAAACAGTCTTGAGGAATTTGTGCTCCTTGAATAGCAATAGCTTGACCGACCAGAGGGTTAGAAAGGTTAAAATGAACAGGCGGATGACGACCGCCTTGGTGCCGGAAAAGACTATCCCGATGCGCCGGTCAAAAATGGTCGGGGCCAAGAATATTATGGCCAGCAAAAGTATCTCTATGGCCAGGTCGATGTGTTTAGATTTTATTTTCACACTAATATGATTCTATCACAAATTAACACGTCCGGCGCGATTTACAGCATCGATGTTATTCTTTGCAAGAAATTCCATAAATCGCTTTTTGAACAAGGATTTGTCAAATTTGTCTATCGCGTGTTTTCTTAGAATATTAGGATCGAATTTAATTGATTGGAATTTGTTTATCGCTTCAACCAAGGCTTCCGGCGTTTGTTCATCAAAAAAGACTCCAGTGACCCCTTCCACTATACTTTCGGCGGCCCCACCCCTGGAGAATGCAACGCATGGAGTTCCGCAGGCTGCCGCTTCAACCGGTGACATTCCAAAATCGCTTTCTTCAGGCCAGATCAGCGCTTTTGCGCCGGAAAGATACGCAGTAACATCCTTTTCAGGTAAATACCCAAGAAATTGTATGTTCGCTTTTTTAACCTCGTTAAGGTCCTTTAAAGCAGGCCCCGCTCCTATGACCTTCAAAGGGAGCCCAAGACGGTTAAATGCCTCTATGACAATGTCATATCTTTTATATGGGATCAGCCTTCCAAGCGTCACGAAATATTCTTCCTTTTTGCCGGAAGGTTTAAAAATCCCTGTGTCAATAGGCGGGTATATTACTTCGGAATCTCGATGGTATCTTTTCTTGATCTCCGCGGCAGTACGCTTAGAATTAGCAATGAAGCGATCTACTTGATCATTGTTCACGTCTTTCGACTTCAGAAAAGGCAGCAGCATTTTGATGAGCTTCTTATAAAAAAATGGCATCTTATATTTTTTTAAATAATCATCATTTTTGTAAATAAATCTTGCGGGATTGTGACAATAACACACATGTTTTGCGTTTTTGGGCTTTTTAATGTTTTTTGCAAAAGAACTACTCGAAGATATTATCAAGTCAAAACCAGCAAGATCTATTCTTTGAAAGATAAGTGGATATAGAAAAAAGAGATGTTTGTGTGTTCTTCTTATGAAAGGGATATTTTGCATTAAACTGGATGGCCTTATGTCCATTTCAGCAAAATTTGTTGGGAGTTTATCTTTGAAATAGATCGATGTAAATATTGGCGCATCAGGGAACATTTCATGAAGGGTCGCGACTACTTGTTCTGCCCCACCGAACTGAAAGAGGAAATCATGAACAATCGCAACTTTCATAGAAAATATTTACACCCTATCCCTGGATTTTCAAATGACCTTTTTCAACCAGGTACGCTTTCAAAGCATCTCTCCATTCCATCATGCTGTCCAGACCTATTTTTTTAAGGTGACGATTGTCAAGCACCGAGTATTTTGGCCGTTTTGCCTTGGTGGGAAAATCGTCACCCGAGGCTTTCTCAACTTTTACGTCCATTTTCAAGAGCTTGAATATCTCGGCGGTCATCTGCCACCACGAACACTGGCCATGGTTGGTCATATGATAGGTGCCGAAGCGCTCTGTCTCGATAAGCCGGGCCAGGTTCCTGGCAAGGTCAAGCGTATAGGTCGGGGTAAGCACTTCGTCGTCCACCACCCTTATCTGCTGTCCGCCAGCCGCCCTCTTGATCATGCCCTCCACAAAGTTGGTGCCGCCCTTGCCCAGACAGCCGGCAGTACCGTAAAGGCCCGATGTGCGTATAATAAAGTGATTTTTAAGCAGGTATTTTACAAAGAATTCTCCCGCCAGTTTGCTGACGCCATAGGCGGTCTGCGGGTTGGCGGCATCGTCTTCCGTGTAAGGTTTTTTGTTTTTGCCGTCAAAAACATAATCGGTAGAGATATGGACCAGTGTCTTATTATGCTGTTGACAATAGAGCGCGAGATTCTTTACGCCATGCGCATTCACATTATATGCTTCAAGGTCCTGCTCCTCGCAATCGTCAACCCTGTGGAACGCGGCAGTATTGATAATGATGTCGGCATCGATAGCTTCTATAGGCGCGGTAATGTCCAGGTCTTTGATGGTCAACGCGACAAGACCCCTGGCGGGCAGAACTTTGCACAGGTCAGAACCAAGCTGTCCGTCAGCGCCTATAACAGCTGTCTTCATAGCAAAAAGACCTCTTTCTTGCCGTATTTTTCTACCAGATGTTTCATCCAGTCGAAATTGTAATAGATGGGATTGTCAAAGTCCACATACTTGCCGTCCGCCAGCAGGTCGTATATCTGGCGGGCGGAATCGGCAATGGATATACGGGGTTCGCCAAAGGCCTTTTTGTATTTTTCGCCGGACACGCGGTAGCTTCGGGTCTCAACACTGCCCTTTTGCACCTCTACAGCGACATCTTTCCTGTCCTTGAGGAAATCCTTTATCATAAACGCCAGGTCGGCTATTTTTACGTTCTCGCGCACCAGATTGAATACCTGGCCTTTCACAAATGCCTCATCTGCCTCAATGGCATGGATGTGAGCGTCAGCAACATCTTTTACGTCCACCAGAGGCCGCCACATCTCTCCGGCATGGTAAACAAAGATGGTGCCATTCTTGAACGCATCCTTGACCATGGTGTTGACCACCAGGTCATAACGCATGCGGCGGGAAAAACCAAATACCGTTGCCTGACGGAAAGCTACAGGACAAAAATCGCTGGAGGTCAAGCCAAGTATGCCGATCTCGCCGTCCAGCTTTGACCGGGCGTATTCGGACTGGGGGTTGGGCTTGAAAGACTCGTCAGCCACTTCGCCCACATGGAAACCGATCACGGCGCAAGAAGAAGCGTAACTGAACCTTTTTACACCGGCTTTTTTGCAGGCCTCGGCCACGCGCATGGTGCCTTCAAAGTTGATCTCGTGGTTGGCTTTTGGGTCAAAGTCGGCGGTGGGGTCGTTGGAAAGCGATCCAAGGTGGATAACGGAAGAAACCCCGTCAAGAGCGGACACGGGGAATTGCCTGACATCGCCCCTGACCATTTCGATCTTGTCCTTCAAGTGGCGCAGGGACTCTTCGCCAAAATAAAACCTGTCAAAAACCCTGACCTTATAACCCTTTGCCGCAAGCTTTTCGACAAGGACACTTCCGATATATCCAGCTCCGCCGGTTACCAGTACAATCATATTAATTAATATCCCTTCAGCCAGTAAAAGACCATGGCCGCGTATTCGTTGAGCACGGCCTGGGTGACTTCGTGGTTTTTCCACCAGTCGTTAAGTTTTATGGTGCTGGCCTGCACCGGACAGCTTATAACCTCAATGCCGTAGGGCTTGAGCGTTTTCTTGAATATCCAGCTTGCCCTGCGTGTATGGAACTGGTTGGTGACCAGTATTATCCTTTTGGCGTTAATTTTTCTTAAAAGAGGGACAGCAAACCTGGCGTTCTCGTATGTGGACATAGACCTGTCCTCCAGCAGAACAGCACTTTCGGGCACCTTGAAGGACCTGGCCTGCCTCATCATGTTCTCGGCATAGGTCTGCCACCACATGACCGGCCCACCGCACATGACCAGATGGTCGGCATAACCGAACTTGTATAGCCCTATCCCCTGCAGGACCCGCTCGCCGGTAAGGTCGCCCGAAAGCACCACAATGGCATCGGCTTTTACAAGAGGGTCCTGGACCACAAGAAAAGTCCCCATCCTGACCAGCAGAGGGGTCATAAGGAAAAGCAGGATGGAAAATAGAAAAATTATGATGTTTTTGAACATTATATGACCATTATACCA
>JAHJBW010000046.1 GCA_018813405.1 Candidatus Margulisiibacteriota bacterium
ATCTCGGGGGAACCCAAAATGAATTAAACGACGTGTATGCTATCCGGTGTGCATTTGATCACCTCAATGATATTGATCCTACCCTTGATAGCAAGGTAATGCCTCTTGCCAACAGGGCAGAAAAAATTGCTCGAAGTGCTTTCCAGCGGGTAATTCTAAACGATCTACAACATTATTACGATGACGATAAAATAAGGGCATTTTGGAACGACAGTTCGAACGGCCTTCTACTAGTCAGAGATATGAGGGAAGGGGGCTTTCTATGAAACACGATCATATCGCAATCTTTAAAGGCAAAGAGATCCGCAAGACGATCCATAAAAATGAATGGTGGTTTTCGGTGGCTGATGTTGTAGAGGCGCTTACCGACAGCGATGATCCAAGGCAGTATATTAAAAAAATGAGAGCTCGCGATCCTGAATTGGATTCGTACTGGGGTACAAATTGTACCCCACTTGAATTGCTCGCTCCAGATGGAAAAATCAGAGAAACTAACTGTGCCAACACTGAAGGCCTTTTTCGCATAATACAGTCAATTCCTTCTCCCAAAGCAGAACCCTTTAAGCTTTGGTTGGCCAGAGTGGGCTATGAGCGGATCCAGGAAATTGAAGATCCAGAACTTGCGACCAAAAGGACACGCGCCTTATACAAGGCCAAAGGATACCCCGACGCCTGGATCGAAAAACGCATGCGCGGGATCGCCATCCGGGAAGAATTGACCGACGAATGGAACAAGAGAGGGGTAAAAGAGCAAAAGGAATACGCAATTTTAACCGCGGAAATATCCAAAGCCACCTTTGGCATGACGCCCAGCGAATATAAGAAGCATAAGGGGTTAAAACGGGAGAACCTGCGTGACCATATGACAGACCTGGAGCAGATCTTTTCCATGCTTGGCGAGGCGGCCACTACCGAAATTACCCGGAACACAGATACGCAAGGATTTCACAAAAGCAAAGAAGCGGCAAAAAAAGGCGGGAGGATCGCCGGGGACGCGAGAGTTAATCTTGAAAAAGAAACCGGCAAGATGGTCTCGACAAAAAAGAACTATTTGAACAAAAACAAGGAAGTAAAATTCCTGGACCAAGAAACGCAGCCAAAAAAACGCTAAATAAAGCTAAAAAGCAACTTCCTAATGGTTCTAGTATATTCTAATATACTAGAAAGTCCTCACAAGTTAGAAGATTGGGTTGCCTCTATATCCCCAACTCCGGAAGCTCCGGAATAATAAGCTCTTCATCCGCCTCGTCGGGCGCGACTTTCTTGTTGATGCCGCGACGACTTTCCTGCTCCAGGAAGGCTACCAGCTGATTGATCTCGTCCAGCGGACGCAGGCGCTTCTTGATCTCCGTTATTGCCATGCTGACATTTAAGTTCGATTCATACAGCAGTTTGAAGGCCTTCTTTATCTCGGCTTGAGACTCCAGCGAAACGCCCTTTCTCTGCAGGCCGATGGTGTTGGGCTTTATGACCTTGGCCGGGTTGCCCTCTATAAGCATGAAAGGAGGCACATCCTGCACTATCTTTGACTGTGCGCCGATCATGGCAAGACGGCCCAGCCGTACGAACTGGTGCACCCCCGACATGCCGCCGATAATCACCTGGTCGCCGATCTCGGTATGGCCGGCCAGTCCTACATACCCGCCGATAACTGTATGGCTGCCTATTTTGCAGTTGTGGGGTATGTGCGCGTGGACCATTATCATGTTGTCACTGCCAACTACGGTCTTTTTGCCCTCTCCTGTGGCCAGGTGAATGGTAACACATTCACGGATTATATTTCTGTCGCCTATCACTATCTCCGACCTTTCTCCTTTGTAGCCGGTATCCTGCGGCGGCGCGCCGATAGTGACGCAGTGGAATATCTTGTTGTCCTTTCCGATCTTTGTCCAGCGGCTTATCACGGAATGCGCCCCGATAATGGTGCCTTCTCCGATCTCTACGTCGTGGCCAATAACCACATAAGGGCCTATCTTAACGTTCTTGCCAAGCTTGGCCGTGGGATGGATGGTGGCGGTAGGGTGTATCTGCGCGCCTGCCGCGCCCAGGTCAACAAGAGAGAACATAAACTCGCCGTCAACGGCCAGCTCCCCGTTTACCGTGGCCGTAGCCTTCATTTTTCCCATGGTCCTGCGGGTCTGGGTGACCTCTACTTCTATTTTTAACTGGTCGCCCGGCACCACCGGCCTTCGGAACCTGACATTGTCTATTCCGGCAAAGTAGACTATCTTTCCTTCTGTATGCGGCTGGCGCAGGGCCAGGACACAGCCTGTCTGGGCCATGGCCTCAACGATCAAGACGCCGGGCATTACCGGCTGGCCGGGAAAATGTCCCTGGAAAAAGTGTTCGTTTATTGTGACGTTTTTTAGGGCTACCGCGCGTTTGCCGTCTTCCAGCTCTGTGATCCTGTCAATGAGTAGAAAAGGGTAGCGGTGGGGGATAGTCTTGATGATCTCATTTATATCGAGCATAGTATCCTCCTAACAAGTTCAATGTTGGCAGTATGTCCGGTCTTTTTTGCCGTTATCTTTGCTTTTAAGGGCCTGCCCAGCAGGGCCAGGTCTCCGATAATATCCAGGACCTTGTGCCTGACCGGCTCATCGGGGAAGCGCGGCTGGTTGAGAAAGCCTTTTTCACCAATGGCCAGGGCGTTTTCCAATGAAGCCCCTTTGGCCAGGCCCTGCCTTTGGAGCGCTTCGAGTTCTTTCTGGTATCCAAAGGTGCGGGCGGGAGCGATCTCTTTTATAAATTCTTCCGTCGTGCCTTTGAATTCAAAGCTCTCCGGCCCTATAATAGAGAAGTTTACCATAAAATCCACCCTAAATCCATCAAAGGGCGCGGCTGATATGCTTTTCCCGTCCTCTTCAAAATGCACGGTTTGCCGCAATTCCAGGAAGTTCTTTTCTTTGTTCTGCTCGGCCATGCCTATGCTTGTGAAAGTTTTCACAAACTCAAGCGCGCTTCCATCCAAAACAGGGATCTCATCCCCCACGACCTTGATCATCAAGTTATCTATTTTAAGCCCGTTGATGGCCGCCAGCAGGTGTTCCACCTGTATTATCCCGCCCAGTGTCGTTCCTCGCCTGGTGTCGACTACCTCCTCAACTCGGGCGGGGATTATCCTGTCTTCCTTGTAGAAGACGATGCCGTGGTCCTCGGGTGCCGGCAATACGGCGATTGTCGCGTTGTGTACGGAATGCAGGCCTATGCCAGAGAAGGTGCATTCTTGTTTTAAGGTAGTCTGTTTCATCTTGGCTCCGGCCGCTTTATGGGCACGTTGGTCTTGTCGCCATGCAGTTTGTAATAGCTTTTTATGATCTCCTCTTCCAGGATATTGCCGCTTTTATCGAGAACAGTGCGCGTTACCAGTGTCCTGAACGGCCAGTCCGTGGCCATGACCTCTTTAAGGCTGGAGGGACGAAAGCCTGTTTTTGGGTCCTGGATCAAAAGCTCGACAGGAGAAAATTTTACCTCTTTCCCGGTCGGGGTGCCGTAAATCCTGAACGAAAGCCTTTGTTTTGTGGCGATGGCCTGTATTAAAACAGGGTTTCCTGTGTTGTTCTTGAACTTAAAATCGGCGCTGCCCGGATAAATGGTGGCATCCCTTCCCAGGGGATATATGTTGAAATAAAACGAATGGTTCCTTCTGGCCAACACAGCCAGGTCTGCCAGGGCAACGGAATTATACAGCGTTGTCCCTATCTGGCAGGCGCCGCCGCCCAGCTCGGGGACCAGTTCCCCGTTCGATATCACATAAGCTTCTTTAAACCCGCGCTCTTCACTAAAATCACCGATCTTGTCGACCAGGGAAAAGACCTCGTCGGGAAGAAGAACGGTGTTATTGATCCACTTTGCCATAAGCATTATGTTATGTATCCTGTTGGGGGAGTCGTGAGAGCCGTAATAAGTGGTATAGGCCGCCAGCCGGTAAACAGGAGGATGAGCCCTGAGGTCTGCCTCGCGGATGCGCGCTTGCTGAATATTCTCAATGGCAAGAAGTATGGAGTTTTCAGATCTTGAAAGCGCGTCTTCCGCGTTCTTTAGGGTCTCTTCCACCAGGAGCTTGCGTGCAGGGCGGTCCGCACGGATATTATATCCGCCCGTTTCAGGGTAGTAGGTTATGGTAGCGTCCCTGGCCTCGGAATTGATCTGCGGTGCCAGGTCTGCAACTATTTTTCTGGTCTTTTCTTTGTCGAGCGCAAAAACAACAGGCAGTTTTACTGCTTGTCGGCTTATTCTTTTGCGCAGTTCCTTTAGGTAGTTGTCCTTATGCGTTATCCTGAAGGCATCGTTGACCGTCTTTTTTGGAAGGACCTCCAGGCCCAATTCTTCGGGAGAGAAGGAAAAGGATTCCGCGGAAGTTACAAAGGAAATGGTGCTGGCAAAAAGGTCACGGGCGGAGAATTGTCCCAACCTTTGCATGGCTTCGTCCCGGGTAAGGCCGGAAACATCTACCAGGTGGTAGTTCCCTATATAAGTGTTGGGAGGAAAGCGCTCATGCGTCTTGAAGTAATCGACCACGACGAGAACGCCCGCCAGCAGTACGCCGATAAGGGCGAAAATAGCCAGACCTTTTAAAATAGAATGAAATTTATCCATAACAAAAAGGGGTCACTATAGATTATATAATGACCCCTTAAGAAAGTTAAGCTATTCTTTATTCTACGACCTTGGATACCGCTCCGGCGCCGACGGTGTGGCCGCCTTCGCGGATAGCGAAGCGGATGCCTTCTTCAAGAGCGACATCGGTGATCAACTCGACGTCCATTTCAATGTTGTCGCCGGGCATGCACATTTCAACCCCCGGAGGAAGCTTGATCTCGCCGGTAACATCGGTGGTCCTGATGAAGAACTGGGGCTTGTAGCCAGGGAAGAAAGGAGTATGTCGGCCGCCTTCTTCCTTGGTAAGCACGTAGACCTGGGCTTTAAATTTTTTGTGGGGCTTGATGGATCCGGGCTTTGCGACGACCATGCCGCGGGTAAGCTCTTCTTTGGTAATGCCCCTTAACAGGAGCCCAAC
>JAHJBW010000047.1 GCA_018813405.1 Candidatus Margulisiibacteriota bacterium
CAGATCATCGATCTTCTGCTCTACTGGCCATATTTCCTTGGCCTTGTCGGGGTCCCGGTTGACAAAAGCGTCCAATACTTTTGACAGGGAGCCTTCTGCCAATTCCGCCATCCTGGGAATATCAACAAGCGGCTTCACCAGCGGCTGGTCGGCAAGCTCAATGCATCGTTCCGCGATCGACTCCGCCAGGTCTCCTATTCTCTCCAGATCAGTTGCCAGGCGCATACCCGCAAGGATAAACCTTAAATCTCCCGCTTTGGGCTGGCGCAGGGCTATCAAGTTAATTGCCTTGTCATCGATCACCAGTTCAAGCTGATCGACATCCACATCATCTTTAATGACCTGCCTGGCCAGGTCCCTGTCCCTTCGCTTTAGCGCATCAACCGACTTATGGATCAAGTCCTTTACCATAACGCCCATTTTGAGCAGACTGTCGTTTAGGTCAGCCAACTCCTGGTCAAAACTGCTATCCTGATGTTCCATGTTAACCAAACCTCCTTCACCCCGAGTTTATCGAGGGGTTGCCGTGAGTTAACCGAATCGGCCTGTTATATAATCCTCGGTGCGCTTGTCCCGCGGGTTCGTGAATATCTTGCTCGTAACATCAAACTCGATCATTTCGCCAAGCAGGAAAAAGCCAGTGTAGTCTGCCACGCGCGCCGCCTGCTGCATGTTATGAGTAACTATCACTATAGTATAGTTCCGCTTAAGCTCGTGGATCAGTTCCTCGATCTTCGCGGTGGAGATTGGATCAAGCGCCGAACAGGGCTCATCCAAAAGGATGACCTCCGGTTCGATGGCAAGCGCCCTGGCAATGCAAAGCCGCTGCTGCTGGCCGCCAGAAAGCCCCATGCCCGGCTTGTCCAGAAGGTCTTTGACCTCCTCCCAGAGAGCGGCGCGGCGCAGGCTCTGTTCGACCACCCTGTCCAGCTTTTGTTCCGAAATCCTGCCAAATAGTTTTATGCCAGCCGCCACATTGTCGTATACCGTCATGGTGGGGAAAGGCGTCGGCTTTTGAAACACCATCCCCACCACCCGGCGAAGACTGGCCACATCCTTTTTAGACAGGATGTCTTTGCCGTCTAAAAAGATACTACCTTTCATTGTCGCCCCGGGCACGGTTTCATGCATTCTGTTCAGGCACCGTATAAAAGTTGATTTGCCGCAGCCGGAGGGGCCGATGATCGCTGATACCTTCTTATCATAAATTTTCATACTTATGCCGTGAAGCGCCTGCTTTTCATAGAACCAGGCATTCACTTTATGCGCTGACATCCTTTCCGAAAGATCAGAACAAGAAACAGGATCAGGAGCTTTTAATAGAGTATCATCCATAATGGACCCTCCTGGAAAATTTCCTTACCAGCAATGTCACCCCCAACACAATGAACATCAAGGTCAACGATCCCGCCCAGGCCTTGGCATGCCACTGAGCAAAAGGAGAAATAGCGTAATTGTAGATCTGCACTGTCATAGTGGCTGTGGGCTGGTCAACAGCGAAATTCCAGTACATGCTGTTAAAGGCGGTAAATAGCAGAGGCGCGGTTTCCCCTGTGATCCTGGCGACAGAGAGCATAATGCCTGTAAATATGCCGCTCCAGGCGGTCCTGAAAATAATCCTCATGATAACCTTCCATTCTGGAAGTCCCAAGGCCAGCCCCGCTTCAAAAAGCGTGCGCGGCACCATCTTTACCATTTCTTCTGTTGTTCTTGTCACGGTAGGTATCATGATGATCCCCAGGGCGAAGCCGCCTGCCAGAGCCGAAAACCTCTTCATGACCAGTACGATCAGCACATAGGCAAAAATTCCGATCACTATCGTAGGGATCGAGGACAATACATCAGCCGCGTAGCGGATAACAAAGCCCTTCTTATTATTACCGTAAAGGGCCAGCCATATCCCTCCGAATATGCCAATGGGCAAGCCCACCACACAGGCCAGGCCGACCACTATGAAGGTCCCGACAATGGCATTGCCCATCCCGCCCCCGGGATCTCCAAAAGGCACTGGCAGCCGGGTGAAAAAATCCCAGTTTATCGCGCTTATGCCCTGCAAAAAAACATAGCTGATCACCGAGATCAGGGGGATGACAGCAATGAGCGTAAAAGCAAATACTATCAGCAGATAAATTTTTTCTTTAATGTTCCTTGTCATGGCCTTGCCTTAACCTTGCTGGTTAACCTCCATACCATCAGCCTTGCGATACCGTTCACTACAACCGTAATAAAAAGCAAGACCAATCCAAGTTCGATGAGAACAGCCAGGTTTATATCAGAAACCGCTTCAGCGAATTCGTTGGCAATAACTGAAGCCAGCGTATAAGCGGGGGCAAACACCGAAGAAGAAATTTCGGGCCGGTTTCCTATGACCATGGTCACGGCCATGGTCTCGCCGAGCGCCCTTCCCAGGCCAAGGATCACAGCCCCCACAATTCCCGACCTGGCAGGGCCCAGGACCGCTATCTTCACGGTTTCCCATTTCGTCGCGCCAAGCGCCAAAGCTGATTCCCTTAAATAATTGGGGACCGAGTTAAAAACCTCCCTTGAAATAGCCGTGATCGTGGGCAGGACCATTATGGCAAGGATCACCCCGGCGGAAAGCATGCTCAAGCCTGAATATGGCCCCTGGAATATGGGTAAAAAACCGAAGATCGACCGCAAGAACGGCTGGACCACGTTGGCTATCCATGGCCCGAGGACAAATATTCCCCACAGACCGTAAACGACCGAAGGAATGGCGGCCAGCAGTTCTACCATGACCGCTATATATTCCTTTGTCTTCGATCTGGAAACTTCGGAAAGATAAAGAGCGCACCCCAAACCAAGCGGAACGGCAATGATCAGGGCTATAATAGAAGATACCAGGGTGCCGTAAATGAACGGCAGGGCCCCGTATTCATCGGCCAGGGGGTCCCAGACGGAAGATATAATGAAGCCGGCTCCAAAAGTATGAATAGAAAGCCAGGATTGCTTGACCAGTAGTACAATGATGGCCAAAAGCAGAACGGGGATGCTGGCCGCAAACGCGAAAGCTATCCGTTTGAACCAAGCATCCCCGGCACTGCGCATTTATATTTTTATCCCATCGATCGCGCTTACAACTTTGTTTTTAACTGTTTCTGGCAAAGGCGCATAGAGAAGTTCTGGCGCGTACTTTTGCCCTGTGGTAACGACCCACCTTAAATAATCCTTAAGGATCTTTCCCTTTTCGGCGTTCTTCTGGTTCTTGTGCACAATAAGCCAGGTCAAGCCCACGATCGGGTAGGAATCCTTGCCGGGCGCGTTGCACAAGCTTATGCGGAAATCCCCGCTGTTGACCATTTTCCTGGTCTTTTCAGCTTCAAGGGCTCCAGCGGCCGCGGCTGAAGTAGAATCGAGCGTGGGTCTAATGAACTTTCCCGCCCGGTTCTTGAGCAGGGCGACAGAAAGGCCGTTCTCCATCGCGTATGAGAGCTCAACATAGCCGATCGCCCCTTCGTTGACCTTGATCACGCCAGCTACGCCGGCATTGCCCTTGCCGCCAACACCAACGGGCCATTTGACCGCCTTGCCAGCCCCAACCTTCGCGGCCCATGAGGTGCTTACCCTGGCAAGATAGTTGGTAAAGATGTCAGTGGTACCCGATCCGTCGCTCCTGTGAGCTACAAGTATCGGCTTGTTGGGGAAAGAGACTCCGGGGTTCAAAGCGGCGATAGCAGAGTGGTCCCAGTTCTTGATTTTACCGAGGAAAATATCGGCCAACACTCCAGCATCAAGCTTGATGTCCTTAACCCCTGGCAGGTTGTAGCTTACCGCTACAGCTCCCATGACCGTGGGGATATGGAGCACATCGCCGCCGGCGTCAGCAATTTCCTTCTCCGTCATGGCCGCGTCCGTTCCGCCGAAATCGGTCGTGCCTGCAGTAAATTGCCTTATACCTCCGCCGGACCCGATTCCCTGGTAATTGATCTGTTTCCCTGTAGCTTTTTGGTATTCGGTGTTCAATTTAAGATACAGTGGATACGGGAAAGTGGCTCCCGCGCCGTTAATAACCACCGCGCTGGCCATGGATGCCGTCAGTAATCCCGCGCAAATCACGCCCAATGCTTTTTTTATCATTGTTCTCTTCCTCCTTTTACATCACTATTATCCACAACCAAAGTAAACCTTTCTTTAATACTGTGTAAATTTATTGTAAAGCCTACCACTTGACCTCCGAATGCAGGGCAAGGATCTTTGTCTTATCCGCACCCTTTTGCGTCTCGTTCTGGTAATCCAGGGCCAATCTGATATTCTTACCCCACTTGTACTCGACGCCATATATATTCAGTCCGTAGGTATCGCCCGATTTGCTCATATCTTTGTCATAGCTGTCTATCCTGCCAAAGACAACCCAGTCGGGCAAGAATTCATACTGTCCTCCTGCAGAAAGGCCTTCGATCTTTGTGGCCCTGGCATACTCGGTGAACAACCGGCCGTTGCCGGGAAAACTAAAGTCCCACGCGGCCATAAGGTTGAGCGATTTAAAAAGGCCGTCATTGTCCCCGCCGTTTATGGAAACATCCTGGGCATAAGCCCCGAGCCCCACGGTAACTTTCCCGCTGTTGTACGAATACGGCACAGAATCCAGCCTTATGGCAAAGTTCTTCTCAGGATTGCCTTCGGCTTCTTTATATCCACTGCCATTCATGAAGGTGGCATGGTAATTGATCTGCCCCAGTCCAGGAACACCGAGCAGAGCAAGGTCAAGGGATCCAAGAGCCGCCACGCCCAGATCGGCAGAAGTGAACAGTTTGTAGTGATCGGTCATGGTCTTGGCGACATAACGGAAAGTCCAGTAATTCTGCATATAGTCTATCCAGTGGGTGGCAGACTGACCGACCCTGAGGGTCAAGCTGTAAGGGACTCCCAGCGGCAAAAACTCGGAAAGCGGAATGTTGTTCAACCCAAAATACGCATATTTCAGATATACATAATAATATGTGGCGGTCTTGCCGGAAGTATCTTTCAGCAGGGATTCCCTGGCAATATCTGTGGTAAAACGGGCATCCGCACCCCTGTCCAGCTTTTTCTTCACGTCAAGGTAAACGCGGCTTATGTCAAAGGCGCTGGGAGCTCCATTGTCCTTGAGGTCGTTAGTATAGGAAATATAAGCCCTTCCCGATACCGAAGCCGACTTACCCGAATCGTCCTTCACTTTTGTTATTTCGCCCTTCAATTCTGCCAGGGCCTGGTTGATCTCCTCTTTTAGGTCCTGCATATCCCCATCAGGGGCAGCGACCGACACATTCTCTTGGTCAAAGTTTTTACTGGGTCCCGGCTCCGAGGCATCCCCGGAAAGCCGCAAAACCTTTGCCTGAGCGGAGCCCAGTGTGGCCTTGGCGTCTTCCAAAAGCGGCTTTATCTTTTTGGCCCTTGCCCAGTCCTTTTGGGCTACTGCCGCGTCAAGCTTCTTCTGAAGAGAATTAACATAAGCCCTCTGTTTTTCGATGGGGGCTGCCAGGGATGATGAAACCAGTACGAACATGAACATAAAGACCAGGTAGACCGAAACGATTTTTCTCATATCAAACCTCCTTATTAAGATAATTTGATTATGAGATAAGAGGATTAAATAATAATGAAGCTGATGTAAAGTTATAGTAAATTACTCAGGGCCTGATAGCGGGAAAAACAAGAGAAAAAACAGATCCCTTGCCGGGTTCGCTCTGCACTTCGACAGAGCCCTGATGGACATTCATAATATGTTTTACAA
>JAHJBW010000048.1 GCA_018813405.1 Candidatus Margulisiibacteriota bacterium
AGGTCGAGGAAGCGCTGGGCGGCACCGTCAAGCAGGAAGTCGCCATCAAACAAGGCATTCCGCATGACAGGGCCAAAGAGATAGTCAAACTCATCAAGGGCTCGGGCCTCAAGGTCCAGGCCCAGATACAGGAAGACAAGGTCCGCGTCTTCGGCAAAAAGCTCGATGACCTTCAGGCCGTTATGCAAAAGCTCCGCGCCGCCGACCTGCCCATAGTCCTGCAATTCGACAACTACCGCTAGCTCAAAAGCCATCCAAAGTGATATAATCCACTCATGAAGAAGATCATGATCTCCGCCGGAGAGGTTTCGGGCGATGTCCATGGCTCGTACCTTGTGAATGAGATCAAAAAACTGGCGCCCGATGCCTACATCTTCGGCATGGGATCCGAGCGCCTCAAGGCCTCGGGGGCCGATATCAAGCTAGACATCTCAAAACGCGGAACAGTGGGACTGGTGGAAGTCCTGCCCAACGCCATCCCCATACTTTTTAACCTGCGCAAAATGGTAAAACTGATGGACCAAGAGAAGCCGGACATGCTTATCTTGATCGACTCCCAGGGTTTTAACGTCCCCCTTGCCAGAGAAGCCAAAAAGCGCGGCATAAAGACCGTTTACTATATAGCTCCCCAGGAATGGCTGTGGGGGACAAAAAAAGGCATGAAAAAGGTGGCAGACTGCACAGACCAGATCATCGCCATCTGGCAGAAAGAAGCAGACCTCTACCGTGATGCTGGCGCCAACGTGGACTATTTCGGTCATCCCCTGCTCGATATAGTTAAAACCACCATGGACAAGCCGGCCTTCTGCAAAAAATATAACTTGAAAGAAAACGATCCAATTATAGCGGTTTGCCCCGGCAGCCGCACCCAGGAGATATACGGCCTTCTGCCAATATTTTTGGAAGCTTGTGAAATAATTCACAAGCAGGTTCCCAAAGCACAATTCATTATCCCTGCCGCTTCAACCTATATAATCAAGCAGATCTTTAAGGTCATAAACGGATACAAAGCAACTGCGGTCATTGGCAGCACCCACGACATAGTGGGCCATGCCGACCTGGCCATGGCCGCTTCGGGGACGATCAACCTTGAAGCCTGTATACTTGGCACGCCCAACATCATGGTCTATAAATTGCATCCCCTCACCTATTGGATCGGCAAGAATGTTTTAAAGATCGGCGAGAAGATGAACTTCTTCAGCATGCCCAATATTTTATGTAACGAGGAAATTATCCCTGAGCTTATTCAAGATAACGCCAATCCTGAAAACATTGCTAAAACTGCGATGGGATTCCTGGACAGCGAAGGATATCAGAGACACAACCTGGGCAGGGTAAAACAGCATCTGGGAGCGCCTCCTGTGATCTCGAGGATCGCAATGTCTATTCTGGAATAGGCGGAATGAGAGGAAAAACATGTCGTTGCGCTTAAAAGTCTTAGCGATCATGGCAACGTCTTTGCTGGGAGCTTTTCTGGCGATCTATTTTTCGATGCAGTTTTTTCTTTTGCACAACTTCAAGCTGGAAGAAGCTCAGCAGGTCGAGCAGGATATAAAGCGTGCCGCCTTTTCGATCTCCAACCGTGCGACCGAAATATCCAGGAACTGCAGCGACTGGGCCAGATGGGATGATACTTACGCGTTTATCCAAAATAAGAGCCCTCAGTTCATCGCAACCAATTTGGTTGATGACACTTTCAACAATCTGGGACTGAACATTATACTTTTTATCGACACATCCGGCCATTTGGTTTTTGGCAAAGCTTTTGACCTTGAAGAACAAAAACAGGTGGCACTGCCCGAAAGTTTATTACGGCAGTTCACCCCGGACGATCTGCTTCTTCAGCACGCGGACACGGCCAGCCTGAAAAAAGGCCTCTTGGTCCTGCCGGAAGGAGCGCTGGCAGTCGCCTCCCTGCCCATCCTGACCAGCGAACTGCAAGGACCGATACGCGGGACCCTGATAATGGGCCGGTTCTTTGACCGGGGGCTGTATAAAACCCTGCAAGAACAAACTCAACTCAATTTTGATGTTGCTCCCCTGAAACCCGCAGGAGCAGACAGCGGCAATGCCTTATCAAAGCTCAAGAAAGGCGCCTCATTCGTGTCGCTGCCGCAGGGCCGCGATCTGGTAAATGGCTACGCCCTCATCAAGGATGTTTACGGCAACGACGCTCTCCTGCTAAAAGTGGTTATTCCAAGAACTATCTATAAAAATGGGCTGTTAATGCTTCATTATCTCCAGATCATGCTTTTTTTCATAGCTCTATCAGTTATCGCGCTTCTGTTATTCATCACGGAAAAGCTGGTTCTTGCGCCACTCTCTGGCCTGAGCGCGAACGTGGAAAGCATTTCCAGGTCCGGCGATATTTCGGCCAGGGTTTCCGTGCAAGGGAACGATGAACTGGCCAGACTGGGGAAAGAGACAAACAAAATGCTGCAGTCCCTGCAAAAAAGCGAAGAACGCTTCCGCGTGGCCGCGGAGAGCGCCAGCGACATTATTTACGAGTGGGATATAAATAGCGGAGAGCTAAAATGGTTCGGTGCAATAGACCGACTGCTTGGCTACGGGCCTAATGAATTCCCGCGCACACTGGAAGCCTGGGAACAGGCTATTCATCCAGAGGACCAGGATAGGGTAAAAAAAGCCCTTGCCCTGGCGACAGGCGCCGGGGACAAATTCCTCGAAGAATACAGGATCAAGAGAAAAGATGGACAGTATATCTACTGGAAAGACACGGGTATAAAGGTTTCCATTCCCGGCAGTAAAGAATCTAAAATGATAGGGGCTATCTCCGATATTAGCGAGCACAAAATTATCGAGGCACGGCTAAGGGCCGAGGTAGAAAATAGAACGGCAGAACTACAAGAAGAAAAGTCCGGGCTTGAAGAAAAAGTAAAACAGAGGACCAAAGACCTTGAGGAAAGAATGATCGAGCTGGAAAAGTTCCATTCAACGGTAGTGAACAGGGAGCTTCGGCTGATAGAGCTTGAAAAAGAAGTTAACGGCCTGCTGGAAGAGCTGGGCCGCGCGCAGAAATATAAAACTCAAGGATAGCGAATGCCCGCCATTCCAGAAATCATTGCCAGGACACCTGTCTTTTTGCCGTGCTTTGAGCCCGCCCTACCATGAATCTTACACCCTCGTTCATGTTTTCCGTTTCGAGCCTGATATCCGGATGTTTATTGTGAAAGACCCGAAAGATCTCATCAGCAAAAGCCTGTCCTACCAGGGGAACCTTATTAAAATCAAATAAAATAATTTTAAATTTATCAAGACCAGAAAGGATGCGGCGGGCTTGAGAACGGGAGACATGCACCCCGCCAATAGTATAAAGTTTAACCTGAATCAAGGTTTTATCAAATCCCAAATCACTATTGTCAGCCTGATTGGCATACTGTTCAAACACCTCATTCAAATGTCGAGGCGATG
>JAHJBW010000049.1 GCA_018813405.1 Candidatus Margulisiibacteriota bacterium
CGCGCTCTCTAACTATATTACCGCCCTGGGATACCCGAACGGCGAGCATTTTAAGAAGTTCTGGCCGGTGGACGCGCATCTGATGGGCAAAGAGATCGTGCGTTTCCATGCGGTAACCTGGCCGTGCATGCTTTTGGCGCTGGGAGTGCCGCTTCCAAAGAAAGTCTTTGGCCACGGCTGGTGGACGGTCGAAGGCAAAAAGATGAGCAAATCAAAAGGCAACGTTGTTGATCCCATCGCCCTTTCCAGGGAATACGGGGTGGATGCGGTGCGTTACTTCCTAATGCGCGAAGTGCCCTTTGGCGCTGACGGCGATTTTTCCATAAAGCACTTTATCGAGCGCTTTAATGCTGATCTGGCCAATGACATAGGCAACCTGCTCAATCGGACACTTACCATGGTTGAAAAGTATTTTGACGGCGTGGTGCCCGAGGTAGAGAACGCAAAGTTCGACGATACCAGCAAAGAACTGGTTGCGCTGATAGGGGAAACTCCCGGCATGGTGGACAAACTGATGGACGAGCTGGCTTTTTCCGACGCCCTGGCGGCGATCTGGAGGCTTATCAACAAAGCCAATACCTATATCGAAAAAGAAGCGCCCTGGAAAGCGGCAAAAGAGGGAAATACCGAAAAACTTGGCGCGATAATGTATAACCTTGTCGATACCCTGCGGGCTGTTGCTAACCTTGTAAGCCCCTTTATGCCCACCACCTCACAAAAGATGTGGGGTCAGCTCGGGTTTGATGGTTCACCGTCTTTTGCTGATGCCAACTTAAGCGGCGTAAAGATAAAAAAAGGCGAGCCGCTGTTCCCCAGGCTGGAGAAATAGACTGCCGAGATTCGCTACACTTCGACTCCCCCTCGATTCGTCCGCCTGAGGCGGACTCGCTCAGTGCAAGCACCCACTGTCAGAAAACGCTACACTACTACGCCCTTCGTCCCCCCAGGCTAAAGCTTCGGAGGTCTCGTGGATTCGTAGTGCAGGCACAAAATTTCCCCTTTCGATAATTAATTTTCAGGCTCGTCCTCCGAAGTTCCTCGACAAGCTCGGGACGTAGGAGGATGGCATGAAAATTGCTATGTTATGGTTGGTCGCAATTTGCGACCGCATAATGCTAGAATATTAGCAGGAGAAACTAATATGTATATAGACACGCACGCTCACCTGACAAAGGATGAATATTCTGATCTGGCCGAGGTTATTAAGCGCGCACGGGAAGCAAATGTTGAGGCGATCCTGAACGCTTCTTTTGATATCGCTTCTTCTCGCGAGGCCGTAAAACTTGCCCAGGAATATGATTTTATCTATGCCGCCGTTGGTATCCATCCTCATCACGCCCCGGAGGTCAACGACAATATCTTTGCGGAAATAAAAGAATTGGCAAAAGACAAAAAGGTCGCGGCAATAGGTGAAATGGGGATTGATTATTTTAAAAATATTTCTCCTCAAGATGTTCAACAGCATGTCTTTCGAAAGTTCCTGGCGCTGGCGCAAGAGCTTGAACTGCCAGCCATTGTTCACTGCAGGGACGCCCAGGAAGATACTATCCGCATAATGAGAGAAGAGAACAATGGCAAGCTTCGAGGGGTCTTCCATTGTTTTGCCGGGGACGAAAGGCTTGTCCGCTTTGCTCAAGAGATAGGCTTTTTAATATCGTTTACTGGGAATATAACCTTCAAGAAAGCTGATCAAGTAAGGGAAAACGCTCGCAAAGCGCCGCTTGAGATGATAATGATCGAGACCGACTGCCCGTATATGGCGCCTGAACCTTATCGCGGGCAAAGAAACGAACCTGCCTATGTTGTCAGGGTGGCCGAAAAGATCGCCGAAGTGAGAAATATGAGGATAGAAGAAGTGGCCATGGAGACCACCAGGAATGCGAAAAAATTGTTTGGGATCTGACTTTTATAAACAGCTGGCTTCTTTGCTTAAAGCAGGGCTGCCTTTGCACTCAGCCTTGCAGATGCTGGAGGCGCGGCATAAACTTGGCGATCTGGCGGAAGCAATAAGCGGGGGCAAAAGTTTTTCTGTCGCGCTTGAAGATCGGGGGGTTCCGGCGGATATAGTTAGCATGGTACGGGTGGGAGAATGGAATGCCTGCCTGGAGGAAAACCTCTTCGATATTTCGAAACACCTTGAAGGGCAGGCGAAAGCCAAAAGCAGTATCAAGCGTACTCTGACGTATCCGTGCATAGTTCTGGCATCGAGCGTGCTGTGCATTATCGGACTGCTGGCCTTTGTTCTGCCCATGTTTGCCA
>JAHJBW010000050.1 GCA_018813405.1 Candidatus Margulisiibacteriota bacterium
GCCTGATAGGCATTTTGTATCAAGTTAGAGAACACCTGTTCTAACTGCACTTCGCTGGCCATAACAGTAGAAGCCTTGTCGGCCTTTATCGCAACCTGGATATTGGCCGGTTTGTCAATTCTCTTCAAAACCCCGGCAATTGAACTTTCAACATTAACCGGCTTGAGATCATCTGTCCTGACGCGCGCGTAAGTCAGGATATCATTAATGATCGTGTTCGCCTTATCCGCTTCCGAAGCGATCATGTCCAGATATTGCTTGATCTTCTCATCAGGCTTATCCATTGTCTTTAATGAAAGAAGCTCCTCCGCCCCTTTTATGACAGCCAGCGGGTTCCTTAGTTCGTGCCCAATTGCCCCGGCCAGTTTCCCAAGCGCGGCCAGCTTCTCCGAGACAGCAAGCTTCTCGTACGTCTCTTTCAGCTCCGCAGTCCTTTCCTTGACCTTCTCTTCAAGGACAATCTTGACCTTTTCAAGCGCCTTGCGCTCCAATTCAACCTGCACCGTCCTTGCCGACTCCAGGGCAATAGCAATATGGTTCGACAATGCCACGAGGATCTCCACGTCCTCATTCGTGAAAACATCTTTTGCAAGGTGGTTGCTCAAATATATCACGCCGATCAGTTTATCCTTCATGACCATTGGAACAGCAAGGATGCTTCCTTTGCCTTTTCTGTTGATCACTAGCGCCTTCATTTTCTCTTTTACGTTCAGGGCCACTCCCCTGATAAAATTATCGCTTTTTATATTTACGTCTTTGCGCGAGGCATCCCGCGCGGCCTGCAATTCCAGCTGGTCATCCTTATCGCACAAAAAAAGATATGCTTTTTCAGCTCCCAGGATCCTCACTATCTCATCCAGGGCAGACCTGATCTGCTGTTCAGGGTCAAGTACGGCAGCTGAAGCCAGGCTCATCTTCAGCAGGGCATCAAGGTACCTTTGCAGGCGAAGCGAACTGGTGTCAAGAGGCATTTTGTGTTTCTGGTCAACCATATATTCCAAGGCTGTTGTGCCGGTGGAAGATTCAAGATGGAATTCTTTTCTTATCTGGTTGCACTTCCTGGTCCATCCATAGCGCCTGGCCATGTCATATGCTTCCTGGGCAGACATTTTTCCCGCGCAGGCATTCTTCAAGGCATTAAAGGTCCGTGCCTTCTCACAAAAGATATTAATGTGTATCTGGATAGCATCAACGTCCTGGGCAATTTCTTCCGCCTTATAGAGGAACCTCAAGGCTTCCTTATGGCGGCCCTGGAGGTTTTTCAATGCGGCCTCGATTATGAACCTGCTGGCCATATGTGAAGGCCATGGATTGTCAACCGACCTAAGCACGCTCAAGGCCCTGATCAACGGCTTGAGGTCTGGCTTTTCAGACTTCCGGCACTTCATAAGCAGCGCATTGCACTGGTATACATAGACCCACCTGAAAGTATAATCGGTCATGAAAGGAGCCAGCTCAAATTCAGGAATTTCCTTGAGCAACCCATCCAGCCTTGGACCGGTCTCTTCTTTTTCGATCAAATACGGGAAAGCGCAGACAAACATGATTCCACGGAAAATGGGCGGAACTGATTTCCATCCTCCTTTTTTAGCAATATCAATCATTTTTGCAAAACACTTTTCCGCTTCCTCAATTTTTTCAATATAAAGGTATGTAGAAGCCAAGCAGGCATAGTTAAGCATCAACCGGGTATCTACAGGAATAGATGAAAACTCCGCCTTTCTCTCCAGTATTTGCAGATGTTTTTCCCCAACCTCGATCGATTCATATGCATTGCCCGTTAAATATAAGGCCCAGAAGAACATTGTTATCATATTCCCATAGTCCTGCTCATCCAGCCAGGCAGAGTGGTGATAAGCAACACGCAACTTCTCAACCCCCCTGGCAAGATGGTCTAAATAAACCTCTTGCGCCCCGATTGAATATAGGGCGCGGTCAATAGCAGGCGGGTCATTGATCCTTTTGGCAACTTCATTTGTCTTCCTGATACACTCGCGGGGCCCTTTTTCTTTTCCGCGGGGAAGAAGCATAAGGGCAAAGTTAGTATATATAAAAGAGGTTTCCCGCGAATCCCCCACCAGATGGGCAAGATATAACATCCTAAAGGTTATCTGAAGCACAATAATTGGATTGAATTTGAAATATGAAGAACGTGATAATTGGTTCAGCAATTGCGTTTCCGCCTGGCGCGTTCTTAGCGCTTTGCCTTTTGAACAACCGTAAAAGATGTGCAGCCTGTCCAGCATATTCCAAAGCAGAAACACCCCTAAACTCTTCAACAAACTGAAAATATTACTTTTTGGGTAGGGCTTCCTTAATTTCGCAAAACCCTTTTTCAGCTCCTCCATGGCTTCATCCACTCTGATATCCGCCATATGAACGGCAGAAAGATAAACCCTGATGTCCACATGTTCGAATTTGTCTTCGGTCAAGGCAAGCGCCTGGTTGAAATGCATGACTGCCTCATCCATCCTGCCTACCTGGAAACAAGCTATGCCATAGTTTTTTTCCAAGGCGAAATCAGGGCCGGGCGCGAGCTTGTGCGCGACCGCAAAAAAGCCGCATGCTTCCAGCGGCACAAAATTCTCCAGCGCCGTCAATCCCGCCTTGAGGTTGGCCGTGTAGACCCTCTGCGCGTTGTCTTCTGTCATCCCGAGCGAATAATGCCGGGCTAAGGCATAAATGTGCTCAACGCTTTGGCCGTTAAGCCTTTCAAACACCTCGGCTATCTTGCGATGCGATTTCTTGCGATCGTCTTCAGCAAGGTCCTTTATCAATCCCTCCTGCAGACGGTCATGAACAAAGCGATATTTGCTCCCTATCCTTTCAATGACATGCGCCCTATATGCTTCTGCGATAGCGGCATATATCTCTTCGAGGCTGGCTCCGCAGATCTCCGGAAGATAACCGACCTCAAATTCCTCTCCGATGACGGCGCACTGGACCAGGACCGCTTTTGTTTTTTTGCCCAGGTCGGAAATTCGTCTTAAAGCAAGCTCAAGTATATTCTTAGGGAGATATAATTTTTCAAGGCCCGCAAGGTCAACCTTCCAGCTTCCCCAGTAAGGCAAAAGCAATCCCGCGTCCAGCATGGCCCTCAAGTATTCCGCCGTCGCGAAAGGATTGCCTTCCCCTCTGGCAACCAAAGCTTCAACAAGCTGTTTATTGACCTCTTTTGTTTCAAGGTACGAACAAATATATTCCGATATCCTTTCAGCATCCAAACCTTCTAAAACTATCCTGCGGCTCAAAACATCGCCTGTCCGGGACAGGAAGTATTCTATTTTTTCTTTGTTGTCGGGATCGCTTCGGCCGGATAACATGATCATGACCGGGTACGCATTGCAATTGTTAATTACTTTCCTCAAGGCCTGCTCACTGCTCTCATCCAACCATTGCAGGTCGTCTATAAATAAAATCAGGCCTTTATGCGCCCTTGCCATGTTGAGCAGTACATGCGCCAGGCCCTCCTGGACCAGTTCATGGGCGTTCTCGATCTTGACTTCCTTCTCGCCCTTTAGCAATGCGCTGAAAAACGGCGAAAAGTTCTTTAATATCGGGCCAAAACTGCCGATGATATCCCTAAGGCGCTCCTGCTCTTTGTTTTTTTCGCCCTGCGGGAGCTTGTCCAGGTATCTGGCATATTCTTCCATGAGGGCCTTGATGCTGGAAAACGGCACGGGATTACTTTCGACACATTTTCCATTGAGGACCAGCGCCTTTTTTTTCAGCATTTCATTAATGAACTCAAAGCATAACCTGGTCTTCCCCATCCCCGGGGCGCCTTCAACCAGGACAACGCTCCCTATGCCGTTTTTGGCCCGGTCAAACTCATCCCGCAGCATTGACAGTTCCTGTTTCCTGCCCACAAGCAAGGTCTCATAAGGAATCTCCGCGCCATAGATATCATACGAATCAAAAACAGCGTCTTTCCCTTCTTTTAGCGCCTTGTTCAGGTTGTCCAGGTCAAGAAGGTCTTCCAGCAGACCGCGGCTTGTCTGGTATCTGTCATCAGGGTCCTTGTTCAACAGTTTTTCTATCACTTTGGAGAGCGCGGGGCTTAAAGATGGGTTTATCTTATTCAAGCGCGGCACCTGGCTGCTGATATGCAGGCGGATCAGCTCATTGGCATCTTCAGAATAATATGGGGGTTTTCCTGCGGCGCATTCAAAAAGGACCACCCCGAGCGAATAAAGGTCCGACCGCGTGTCAACAGGCCTTTTTAGCATGCCCGTCTGTTCAGGGGCCCTGTAAAGATAGGTCCCCACCCCGGTCTCATTGTCATCTTTTTGCAGATTTGCCGCTAACCCAAAATCTACCAGCCAAGCGTTATCATTAGTATCCAAAATAATGTTGCCTGGCTTGACATCACGATGTATAAGATTTATTGAGTGGATCTCATGGAGCGCTGTAGCAAGGACCTTTGCCATTTCTAGCAGACTAGCTTCAGAAACAACACCTTTCTTAAGCTCATCCGCCAATGTCCTGCCCTCGATGTATTCCATCACGACATATGGAACGCTCTCGATCTCGCCAACTTCCATGACATTGGGCAAACCGATATGCTTGGTGCGGGCTAGGGCTTCAGCTTCCCTTAGAAATCTCCGGCGGCCGCCGGAATTTGCCTTTTCAGCTGAAGAAAACACCTTGACGGCGAAATTCTTGGATTCTCTCACTCCGCGGTAGACAATACTCTGGGCCCCGCGGCCCATCTCTTCTTCGAGCTTGATCTTAGGTATCTTAATTTGCATTGAAATGCATTCTGCGTAGTATTGTAGACACTTTTTTCTCAAAACTCAAGCGAAAATTAAAACCATCCGCCTTGAATACCTCTGGATCATTATGTATAATTAGAATAACGTTTTTGGCTCTATTTAAGGAATATTTACAAACACACTTATGAATTCAATCATCAAAATCTCAATTGAAGACAGGATTTTTGCCGGTATTTCATATTTATTTATACCAGCCCTCTACGCCCTCATTTCTGAAAAAAGGAAAGTCAGGCTGGTCTCTCACCATGCCGCCCATGCCCTTTTTTTCTGGTCCACGATCTTCGGGCTCTGGGTATTGATGCGCTGGCTGGTCTTTGAAAAAGGGGTGTACCTTGACCTTTTCATGCCCCTCTTTTGCCTTTGCGGCATCGGGCTCATCATCTGCTCCATTATGGCCGTTCTTTCGAAATTCTTGCGGATCCCGGTTATTTCCGATATCTTAAATGTTTTGATCTAATATCATGATTAAGAAACAATTCCTGGATA
>JAHJBW010000051.1 GCA_018813405.1 Candidatus Margulisiibacteriota bacterium
GACTTTCCGGCAAGCAGATCGAGGAGTTAAAAGAACATTTTGCCTATACCTGCCATACCCCTGTTGAGGCGGGGCACGACCGCTTTGCCATGGTTGATCTGCAGAACCTTTTAAGCGACAAAAAAATGAAGCTCTTAAAGGACATGGCGGCAGAAGGGCAGGGGAAAAGCACCGCGAATTTGACTTTGCTATGCATGGCGGCCTGCAAACACGTTAATGCCGTGGCCCAAAAACACGGTGAAGTGACAAGACTGCAATTCCCGAAATATAAAGATAAGATCCAGGCCATCACCAACGGAGTGCATACCTTTACCTGGGTGTCCGATGCTTTCTCGATGCTTTTTGACCAGTATTCCAAGCAGCTCGGTGACTGGAAATCAGACCCAACCTTGCTTGCCAATGTCCAAAAAATGAAGGATAACACAAAATTCAGAAAAGACCTTTGGCTGGCGCATGCCTCAAACAAGAAAAAACTCCAGGAGATTTTGCAGTTCTGGCTCATGCCGGGCGAGGTTTTCACTGTTTCCTGGGCCAGGAGGATAGCCAATTACAAGCGGCCGAGCCTGGCCCTGCAAGACCCGGAAAGGCTTTTGAGCATAGCGCGGAAGGTCGGCCCTATCCAGCTGATCTTTGCCGGAAAGGCGCATCCCGCCGACAACCTTGGCATGACGCAAATGGACAAGATGCTCGAAAAGATCGCCAGCATGGAAGGCGACCGCAAATACATTCGCCTTATCTTTTTAGAGAATTACGATACCTACTTTGGCAAAGTGCTTTCTAATTGCGTGGATGTCTGGCTGAACAACCCGCTTCCGCCATTCGAGGCTTCGGGCACATCGGGCATGAAAGCCATCCTTAACGGCGTGGTGCAGCTTTCAACCCTGGACGGCTGGGTTGTAGAGGCCGCGGACAAGGGGATAGGCAAGATATTTGGTTATGTCCCGCCCGAGGGGCATATTGGCACCGAGAACGACCTGCGCATGGCTGAAGATTCGGAAAAACTCTATCAGGACCTGGAAGAACTGGCAAAACAATATTACAAGACGGTCTACGACCGGGACTTTAATAACTCACCCTGGATAGATATGATGATAAACTGCATAGCGACGAGCGCGTATTTTTCCACCCACAGAATGGTCAGGGAATACCAGGAAAAGATATGGAGCTAACCCCTCCTGAACTCCTGGACGAAAGGGAACAGAAAGCGGCCGGGGCAGGCGGTTGAATTTCCGTACATTGTAAGCTCCCTGTGGCCGAAAACCTTGGTGACAGGCAGTTTGAGATTTCCCAGAAGCTCATTTAGCAAAAATTCAAGGCTTTTCAATGCTGCCGCGGAAGGTTTTTGCTTTTCATAGTTTCCGACCAGCGCGATACCGACAGAAACAGGATTGGCGTTTTTGGCGTGCCAGGTTATATCCGAAAGATTATTGCATTTGTGTATCTGCGCGTCCTCGTTTATCCAGTAATGATAGGGGATGGTGGGGCAGCCATACTTGTATATGCGCGTACCGTTTATCTCGATCTCGTTGAGCCGGTGGATATCGTTGATATTGTCAGCCGTATGGTGTACTACCAGGAACTTTATCTTTGATAGCTGGCGGGGCTGGTTGAAATCGGACCATTTCACGCGGGGATTTTTGCGAAGCTTATTGGTCATATCTTTGATTTCAATGGTAGAGATCGTTGAAACAGGCTCAGGCCCCTCGGCTTCGCTCGGGGTAAACTTCGGAGCAGGTTGTGGAGGAAAAATGATGTCGCGGGGAAGGGGAACGGTTGAACCGAAATCCCTGGTGAAAGCCGCGAGCATGTCCTTCCATGACATTGACATAGAACATATTTTAGCATAGACTACCAAAAAAAGGGGGAAATATAAATGAACATTGTCGAAAGGGCCAAAAACATCTTAACAAGACCCGCAATGAGCTTTGAGGAGATAAAAGGTGAACAAAGTACCATTAAAGACCTTTTTTTAAGGTATGCCATGATATTGGCCGCCATTCCTGCCCTGGCAAACTTTATTGGCTTGACTTTCATTGGCAATCAATTTATCCGGGTATCCATTGGCAGTTCGCTCATTATCTCCCTCATTAGTTATCTGATCGGATTGGCAGGGATTTACATCATTGCTTTTTTCGTTAACGTGCTTTCACCGAAATTCCAGGGTAAAAAGGATATGCTTGCCGCGGTAAAACTTCTTGTGTATTCTGCGACAGCCATGTGGCTGGCCGGCATATTTGGCATTGTCCCGCAAATAAGCATACTCTCCTTGCTGGGACTCTACAGCGTCTATCTTCTCTACGTCGGAATTCCTGTTCTTCTGGATATTCCAAAAGAAAAGACATTGCTTTTTACGGTCGTCGTCATAGCTCTAATGATGCTGGTAATGATCATCCTGAACGGATTGATCTCGCCGATCACTTTTAGTTTGATCAGTCCTATGTAGGTTCCGGATAAATATCGAGACTTTTTGCGATTCTTTTTTTTAATTGTGCGAGGGCACGACTGCGAAGTTTAAGATTATGTTCACGCTTCCTGGCATCACTTTCAGCTATATAAGCCTCATAGTAGATGATTTCAAATGGAGCACGATGCTTTGTTGAGAAGCATTTTCCATCATTGTGTTCCTTTAATCTTCTTTCGAGATTATTGGTCGAACCAGTATAAAGATTGTTATCTTTTAAGCTTCTTAATATATAAACAAAGAACATATTCACCCCCACACCAACTATATGACAGCAATCAATAAAAGGGCAAGATCAATAATTAGATAATTACCCTAAAATGCAAACCTTGTAAAAGGTAAGGAGCACGCCCCCACACCAACTTTATATGACAGCAATCAATAAAAGGGCAAGATCAATAATTAGATAATTACCCTAAAATGCAAACCTTGTTATAAAGTTGGTGTGGGGGCAGGCCTGTAAGCCGAATTCTGTCCCTCCTGCGCTCTC
>JAHJBW010000052.1 GCA_018813405.1 Candidatus Margulisiibacteriota bacterium
CCAGCTGGGCGCTAAGGGTTTGCTCCTGGGGATTGATCTCCAGCGGCAGATAGCCCATTTCTTTCAAGCGGTTCGCCACGGCAGAAATATTTTCAGCTTCAACCTTGCCTGAAATATCCACTCCGTACCGGCTCTTTGCCTTATAATTAAAGATGGGCATTAAGACTCTTTAAGCACCTTTTTTATCGTCCTTAAAAGCTCGTTCGCCTCGTAAGGTTTGGCCAGATAGGCAGAGGCGCCTGCCTTGATGCCTTTTTCGATCTCAGGTATCGATGCCGCCACAGAAAGCATGATGACTGGGATCTTGCTGTCAATGTCATTGGCCTTCAATCTTTTAAGGACCTCAAACCCATCCATATCCGGCATCATGACGTCCAATATAATGAGATCGGGCTTTTCTTTAGATATCTTTTCAAGCGCGACAGCCCCGTTCGGCGCCGAATCACATGTATATCCCCAATTCTTCATTCTGATCCTCAGGACTTCAAGCACTTCAGGCTCATCGTCTACCAGTAAGACTCTTTTCATAATAACGATCCCCTCCTAATCTAACAGGGTAACTCTCAGCATCTCTTCAATAGTTGTCTTGCCGTCCATGACCTTTATCAAGCCATCGTCGCGCAAGGTCCTCATGCCCTCTTTGACGCCTTCTTTTTTTATCTCCATGGCCGATTTTCCCTCAAGTATCATTTCCCTTATTCGCTCGGTCACTTCCAATATCTCAAATATCCCCGACCTGCCCCTGTACCCCGTATTCCTGCAGCTTTTGCATCCCTTGCCCTCAAAGACTTTTTTGATCCCTCTCTGTTCAAAAGCCTCGAACTTGCCCTGATATTCTTTGGGCAGGTCCACTTCCACCTTGCAGACCGGGCATATTTTCCTTACCAGCCGCTGGGCTATGACCGCCGCGCAGGCGGAAGAGATAAGGAACTTTTCCACGCCCATGTCCTGAAGGCGCGACAGCGCCCCGGCCGCGTCATTTGTATGAAGTGTCGAAAAGACCAGGTGGCCCGTAAGCGCGGATTCAATGGCCACGTTGGCGGTCTCCAGGTCACGGATCTCACCCACCAGTATCACGTCGGGGTCCTGGCGTAAAATCGATCTGAGTGCGTTGGCAAAGACCAGTCCCGCCTTCGGGTTGACCTGCGACTGCCTTATGCCAGGCAATTCGTATTCCACGGGGTCCTCAATGGTAATAATGTTGCGCACAGGGGAGTTAATGCGATTGAGTGTCGCGTAGAGGGAAGTTGTTTTGCCAGAACCGGTGGGGCCCGTCACCAAAATGATCCCGTACGGCCTTTTTATTATCTCTTCGAATTTTTTGAGATTGTCAGATGAAAATCCCAGGTCTTCCAGGCCGAACATCATGCTCTGTTTGTCAAGCAAACGCAATACCAGCGCTTCTCCGTATATCGAAGGATAAGAAGAGACCCTGACATCAATGGGGCGCCCTTCAAAACTAAACTCAAACCTGCCATCCTGCGGCAGTCTGGTCTCTGAAATGTCCATGCGGGACATGACCTTGATACGCGATACTATGGGAGCGTGCAAATGTCGCGGCGGCGCGGAAACTTCGTACATAATGCCGTCAATGCGGTATCGCACCCTGACCTTGCTCTCTTCGGGTTCTATATGGATATCCGACGCCCTTTCAGACAGGGCCTGCGCCAGCAGCAGGTTGACCAACTTCGTCACTGGAGCTTCTTCTTCAAGCGCCGGGCCTCCGGCCACCATGTTCTCCGGCGCGGAAACCTGCTCCAGAACTTCTTCCAGCGTCCCGGCCACCCCATAATATTGCGAAACAGCCTGTTTGATATCGCTGGGCGTAGCCACCATTATCTCGACATCAAGTCCGGCCTTGCTTCTTACTTCATCAATGGCTTTTACGTTAAAAGGATCGGCAGTTGCAACGGAAAGGGTTTTTTCTACCAGGAAAAGAGGGATGATGCCGTACTTTTTAACCGTACTGGCAGGAATGGAATCAAGTGTTTTTTGGTCGATCAAATATCGGCTCAGGTCTACCCGAGGAATTTCAAGCTTGTCTTCCAGAAATGAAGATACTGTAGCCTCATCGAGCAATTTCCTTTGATATATCAGGCTCAGCAGTGATGCTCCGGTCTTTCTACCCTCTTCTACCAGGTCCTTGACCTGGTCCCTGGTCAAAAGGCCGCTGCTTACAAGCAATTCCCTGATATCTTTTTTTTTGGACACCGCCACTATTTTCTTCTTTCCTCCAGCAGCTTTCTTATAGTACTCATAAGCTCTTCGGGATTGAAAGGCTTGTTTAGATACCCGTTGGCACCCATCTCCTGCCCCATCTTCCTGTTCTGGTCCGAGACCTTTGCTGTTAACATTATAATTGGTATGTCCTTGTACTGCTCATCAAATTTCAACATTCTGCATACTTTGTATCCATCCAGTTTTGGCAGCATTATGTCCAAAAGTATAAGGTCAGGCTTCCCAGCTCTGGCCTTGTCCAGGGCCTCCATGCCATCAAATGCCGTATCTACCTCATATCCCATGGCTTTTAATCTGATGCTCAAAGCTGAAACTATGTCCTGTTCATCGTCAACGATCAAAATCTTTTCTCCCGGCATGCGAGCATTATATGCTATAATAATTTCTCGGTCAAGATGGAAAAAGCTGTACTGGTCGGAATTAAGCTGAAGAGAGAGAAGATCAGCCTGGAAGAATCCCTGCAGGAGTTGGCCCAGCTAACAAAAACTGCGGGCGCCCGGGTAGTGGCGGCTATATCCCAGAACAGGGAAACCCCTCACCAAAAATATTTTATCGGCGAAGGCAAATTGGAAGAACTGAAAGTTGTCTGCGATTCAAAAGACGCGGACCTCATTATTCTTGATCACGATGTTTCCCCCTCACAGCTTGGCAATCTAGAAGCTGTCCTCGAAAGAAAGGTCATCGACAGAACAGAACTGATCCTGGATATTTTCGCCCAGCACGCGCATACTCGCGAAGGCAAACTTCAGGTAGAACTTGCCCAGTCACAGTTTAGATTGTCACGATTAAGCGGGAAAGGGGTCCAGCTTTCCAGGCTGGGAGGCGGCATTGGGACACGCGGACCCGGTGAGACAAAACTGGAGACAGACAGAAGACATATTTGGAAAAGAATATCTTTACTAAAAAAAGAGGTCGACAGGATCAAGATGCATCGTCTGGTATCACGAAAAAAAAGAAGCCGTTCCGAAATAAAAAGCATTGCCCTCATAGGCTACACAAATTCAGGAAAATCAACCCTTTTGAACGCGTTATCCAACGCGCGTATCCCATCCGAGGACAAGCTTTTTGCCACACTGGACCCCACCACCAGACGGGTCTATCTTCCGTCGGGAATAACGGTCCTGATCACCGATACGGTAGGTTTTATCCAAAAGCTCCCTCATTCCCTTGTCAATGCCTTCAGGGCCACACTAGAGGAAACAACGGAATCCGACCTTTTAATACACGTGGTTGACGCGTCGTCGCGGTTCTACGAGGACCAGATAAACACTGTATATAATGTATTGGAAGAACTGGGCATGATCGCCAGGCCCATCATTACGGTATTCAATAAGTTAGATCGTGTGGAAAACAAGAAAAATATCGAACTGTCAATGCGGCAATATGCTCCCGCGACTGCCATTTCCGCCCTGCAAAAACAAGGCTTTGAAGAGCTTTTCAGACTGATCGAGAAACAGCTTTCGCTACCTTCCTGACCTTCCCCATCAGGCGGAGAAAAGATTCAGGCTTAAGAGATTGCGGCCCATCAGACAAAGCCTCGTCTGGATGCGGGTGTACCTCTATCATTATTCCGTCACAACCGGCCGCCACCGATGCACAGGCCATGCTTTCCACCAGGTCCCATTTACCCACCCCATGGCTGGGATCTACCACGACCGGAAGATGGCTTAGTTTCTTGATAACAGCAACAGCGGAAACATCAAGTGTATTTCTGGTATAGTTCTCAAAGGTGCGTATGCCTCGCTCACATAGTATGACCTTTTTGTTCCCTTCGGAAAGGATGTATTCGGCAGACATCAACAGTTCCTCTATGGTACTGCTCGCTCCCCTTTTTAAGAGGATCGGCTTGCTGGCCTTGCCAACTTCTCTTAAAAGGTTAAAGTTCTGGATGTTCCTGGCGCCTATTTGCAGCACATCGGCATATTTTTCCACCAATTTAACATCACGCGTGTCCATGACCTCGGTGACCACCGGCAAGTTAAATTTGTCCCCCATCTTTTTCAGTATTTTCAGACCCTTCTCCCCCATTCCCTGAAAGCTGTACGGCGAGGTCCTGGGCTTGAACGCCCCTCCACGCAGGGCATTGGCGCCAGCTTTCTTTATGGCCCGGGAAACCTCCAGCATCTGATCTTCGCTCTCAATAGAACATGGGCCGGCGATCACCAAAAGAGGAGCGCCATCGCCTACCGACACCCCCTTGCCAATTTTTATCACGGTATCCTTCTTGTTGAGCTCGCGGCCGGCAAGTTTGTATGGCTTTTGAATGTGGACTATCTCGGACACGCCAGGTAAAACCTGTATGGTCTCAAGCTCTATGGCGCTCTTGTCACCAATTGCCCCTATGATCGTCCGTTCAGCTCCGGCGGAAAGATGCACTCCAAAGCCATGTTTCTTGAGCTTGCCAATGACGGTTTTTATCTCTTTCTGCGAAGCGTCGGTCTTCATTATTATTATCATTTTTGGTAATCCTTTCTTAGTGCCTCAGCGCCATCCAAATAGACGTGTTTGATCTCGGACTGGGAAAGATCGCTGTTTATAAGGACAAGAACGCGAATGCATTTCTTCAGGCTGCCTTTTACAGGGATCTCGTTGGTGCACAACAGCGGCACTTCTGTCCAACCCAGTTTCCTGGCCGCCAGGGCCGGGAATTCGGCGTCCAGATCGGACGTCACGGAAAAGACCGCGGACGCGATATCCTCGATGACCATTTTATTTTGAGCTATTATTTCACTGATAAGCCTTTCGGTCTTGGCCAGTATCTCGTCCCGGGAATTTTCTTTGACGACAATCGCCCCTCGTATGCCTCTTACTTTCACCTTTGTCCTCCTTTAAGATATCTAAATATTATTATATCCTATTTGCAAGGAATTTTGAATATTCGTGGTCCAATTCATCCAGTAACGTGTCCATGAATATTTTCTTATCAAACGACCTCTCGCATTCCAAAGAAAGAGACGTGGCTGTCGATTCAAGGTCTGGTGAAAATTCATTCATGTTAAGATTGATCCCTATCCCCACGATCAAAACGGGGGTGCCCGAACATGTTATTCTCTCTATAAGTATGCCGCATATCTTTTTCCCTTCAAGCAGAACATCATTTGGGGCCTTTATCGAGGCTTTCCTTCCGCTTACTTTTTTGATGGTATTTATGACCGCCTGAGAAGCCAGAAGAGTAAAGATGGATGTATCGGCAGGACTTTTATAGG
>JAHJBW010000053.1 GCA_018813405.1 Candidatus Margulisiibacteriota bacterium
AGGATGGTTTTGAATGCAGGGTCATATCCTTGACCCGGGACCTGGCAAAACATCTTCAAAGGATCACAGTGCAAACCAGCGGGCCTTCGGGTCGAAAACAATATTTGTACCTGCGCCCTGCAAGGCATCAGCATGGAAACAGTGATAGCTTCTGGCAAGGTTCAGGATGTCGAAAATGTTTTCAGAGGAATGGTTTACAGAATGGCCCCTGACATTGTCTTTATCCGCTGTCCGGATTTTGTTTCCCTAAGAATAATAAAGGATCTACGCATCCCGAAATACTTTTTTGTTCATGACGCTTTTTCGGTAGACCCTAAATACGGTTTTGTAAGCAAAAAGGATTTTTGCAGTCTTGGCAAAGATGTCAGGCCAATAGCGGTAAGCGCTTTTTTAATGAATAAGCTGAAGGCGATCTCAAAACGGAAAGCAAGGCTGTTGTATCCATTTGTTGACAAAAAGAAATTCCTTGCGAAAAGGACAGGGGGCGATCGCATAACCATCATGAACAACAATCCTTATAAAGGAAAGATCATTTTTGAAAGCCTGGCAGGGCTTTTCCCAGCCTATCGTTTCCTTGCGTGCAAGGGGTGGGGGAAGGATAGCGGGGGAGCGAATTTCAAGAACCTTGAGCATATGGATATGACCAACGATGCACGCAGGATTTTATCACGCACCAAGATACTGCTCTGTCCGTCGTTGATCGATGACGGATATCCCAGGACCATTGTGGAAGCGTTCCTGAACGGGATTCCGGTAGTGGCCAATAAAGTTGGAGGAATTCCGGAAAGCATCGGAGATGCCGGTCATCTGATAAATGTTCGTCCCCAAAGGAAAATGCCTCTTGATCGGTATTGTTCCGATGCGCGTCTCCACCGCGTTGCTGTTGTGCAGTATGCGAAGATCATAGATAAATTAATGGAGGACGATTCTTATTACCGCTTATGGTCGAAGACAGCGGAGAAAGCCTATTTTCGCATTGAAGGAGAATATCAGCTACAGTACAAGGGGTTTTTGAAGGAAATAAGCTCTATATAAACAAATGCCAAAGTCAATGAGATTAAGCAACTTTGGCATTTGAAATTGTCCTATTCAGCCCACCAGGAAGAAGGCCCGAGCTTTGGATTGACCACTTTTTGGGGAAGGACCTTGACATTGACGCCTGCCCTCTTGAGCTCAGATACGGTCTTTTTGTCAAGTGACACGGCACTCTTTGCCTTTATGCTGACCAGGGCTTTTCTTTTTTGTGCTGCCATTAGTTTCACCCCCTCTTTTTAGAAAGACTATCATTAGTGTTCTTTAGAGTCAAGGCTAATTTTCAATTATTGGATGATATAATTAATATAATGTCTAATAACATAATCCTGACGATAGCTCCGTTCTTTCATGACGGCGAGATCTCACCGTCCCTTTCTCTTGCATCACTTGCGGCCTTCTTGCGTTCGAAGAAAGTAATGAACGTGCGATGTTTAGACCTGCGTTTGGGGATAGAAGAAAACGAGATCTATAAACTGCACAAAGCAAATTTGCCCGGTAAAGTACTGGATATCAGGGACCTGCCTTTGGTTGCCATGCTTTTGTCAGGAAAGAAACTGGAAAAAAGACTCATTGGCATTGTTGCTAAGAAGTGGGGCCTGAATGCCAGCAGATTGGAAGCGGACATGCGGCATATGGCGGAGTGGGCCAGGGCGAAGGCTCCGGAATTCTCTTCTGCACGACTGGTCGGCTTAACGGTGTTTTGCTCCAATCTCCTTTATACTATAGCCCTGGCAAAAGAACTGCGGTCAAGGTATCCTGCCGCAAAAATAGTAATGGGCGGACCGCAAATAATGCTGAGCGCTGTCACAAGGGAAATATTGATTGAACACGAACTGGCGGACCATTTGGTGATAGGGGAGGGTGAATTGCCGCTTTTGAAAATAGTCAACGGGATCCGGGGAATGAAGAAACTGCCCGTCATGCTTGCCGAAATGCCTATTCCTGATCTGGATGCTTTACCTGTGCCGGATTTTTCAGATCTTGATCTCGCGCAGTATCCGCCCTTTCAGCTCCCCTACTTTACCAGCCGGGGCTGTGTGTACGGTTGTGAGTTTTGTTCGGAAAGGAAATTGTTCCCCGGGTACAGAAAAAAAACAGTTAACAAGATAATCAACGACCTAAAACAGCTGAAAGATAGATATCGTGCTGTCAGAATCAGCATGATGGACAGTATTCTTAACCCCACGCCTGGCAGGACAGAGGAGCTGGCTTCTGCGATCCTCTCGAACAAGCTGAATATCGTTTGGGGCGGATACCTTTCCTCCAAAGGCATATCACGCGAGAACGCAAAGTTGTTGAAACGTGCGGGGCTATCATTCTGTACGCTGGGGATCGAGTCTTTTGATGCGACGACCTTAAAGCGCATGAAAAAGGCATCGTCAGCCAGCACCAATTTTGAGGCGATATCCGCGCTTGTAGCCAGCGGAATACGCACTAACATTAATCTGATCGTCGGATATCCGGCACAGAAGCGCGATGATTTTGATCTTATGTGCAGGAGCATGATGGATTGGTTTTTGAGCTTAGGCGGAGGTGCGCAAGGGTTTTATGATATTAGATATTTCTTCTTTCAATATTTGCCCGCTTCCGATGCCTATGATATTGCGGCCAAAGAGAAAGGCAGGCTTTTGCCGTTCAGCAGTGACAGTATGCCCGGTGCAATCAGCGATTTGAAGAATATAAAAAAATGCAACGAAGCCTTCTTTTGGAATCGGTCGTATTTGCTGGAAAGCAAAAAAATGGAGAGGATCGTCCTGGCCATGATCAATAAACTGAATAAAACAAAAAGGAATGCTTTCATTGACGTGCGAAGCCTTGCCATACTTTCGCGGACTTTCAGGCCGGACGACCGTGTGAGGTTGAACCCCGGCAAACCTGCCGGCAAGTTCCTTAAAAGTGTTAACGGCAAAGCGTCCGCAGTGGGACGATCCCTGAAAAAATGGTCCGAAATACGCCGTCTTGAGGCGGCCCATGGAAATGTTAGAATGATCTTGGCCCTACTGGCATACTTCCGCATCTTAAGCGTGGCCGCGCCTGGAGCAATCCTCAAGGATCAATAATCCCCGAAAGCCCGTCCAGACTGAAATTTTTCAAAGGAATATACGATAAATAATTGGGTTAAATGAGTATAACAATACCAAACAATATCAATATCCCCAAAATATCTAATGCGCCCAAGATAGACGGGAAGCTTTCTGACAAAGAATGGGGGAAAGCTGCTTCCTCTGGCGGATTTGTGCAATCCAGCGTTCATTGGGGACAAAAGGCCTCTGAAGACACTCAGGTATTACTACAATATGATGAGCAAAATCTTTATATTGGTGTCCGCTGTTCAAGCGGGGATCCTTCGACTATCAGGGCCAATTTTGCCAACAGGGACCAGATACTTCAAGATGACCTGGTCACGATCTATTTGGATTCTCAAAACACAGGGAAAAGCGGCATGTTCTTTGGGGTGAACCCCAGAGGGATCCAGACTGACGGCAAGATAGACAAGAACAACGAGCTGGACTATTCGTGGGACGCGGTTTTTGAAACTGCTGCAGTGATAAATGAACACGGATGGTCTGCAGAGTTCGCCATCCCCTTCAGTTCCCTTAGGTTTTCCAACCGAAACAGAGTAAAGGATGTTGGCATACTGGTGTCTCGCAGCATCCCTGCTATAAGCGAGGTTTCTACCTGGCCGGCTCTGCGCCAGAATATCGAAAGCTCTATTCAACAGTCCGGCAGGATTCAAGGTATTGAAACATCACCCGAACACAGCATAGATATGACCCCGTATGTGGCTGGTGGATATCAGGGGGAAATTGGCCCGGATGGGAAGATGGGGCATACCGGATTATTTGATATTGGGGTTGACGCAAAATATGCCTGTGGATCGAATATTGTGCTGGATGTCGCGCTGAACCCGGATTTTTCACAGATCGAAGCGGATGCCGATGTGGTCGAGATCAACCGCCGCTATGAATTGCGCTTGCCCGAAAAAAGGGCGTTGTTCCTGGAGGGAGCGGAAAAATTTTCAACGCCGATCGAAGTCTTTTATTCCCGCAGGATATCCGACCCCCTTTCTGCCGTAAAGTTGACGGGCAAGAGCGGGCCGTATAGCTATGGCATCATATCTTCCTATGATGTTGGCGTGGAGGGTGAGCCCGATGCCTATTACAATATTTTAAGATTTAAGAATGATTTCGCCCCGCAATCCCATATAGGCTTCATCTATACAGATAAAGAATATAAAGGCCAAACATCGCAAGAATATTTGTACAACCGAGTGTTTGGTGTCGATGCCGATTTGCACTTCAAGGAATATTTCAACTTTTCTATACAGGGCTTGTATTCTTGGACGGAGGCAGAGAACGACAGCCAGGCCCTTTCTTTAAAGGACCCTGCGCTTTTTGCCGAGATCAAAAGAAACGACGGAAAATTAAAGCTGGCTCTCTCGTATGCCAATCTAAGGCCTGAATTTATTGCGGCCGCCGGCTACATCGAAAAACCCACGACCCAGGAAATAGCCTTCAAAGGCCAGTATGTTTTTCTGCCAGGGGACACATTAAGGGTGTTGAGCCCCGTAACGGTGCAGGAAGTATTGTTGGACTCAAATCAAGAAATACAGGAAACAAGGCATGGGATGGTCCTAAGCATGGAATTCGATGAGCAAAACGTCCTGGAGCCGTATTACGGCTTTTCCCTTGAACAGTGGAGAGGAAAGACCTACAAAAAGAATGAATTTTCTCTATTTTTTCAAAATGATACTACGAAATACTTTTCCGGCAGGCTGATATTTGAAACCGGTAATGGTATTTATTATGACCAGGAAGATCCAGAGGACTTAAACGATAAGGATGATTCCTTCCTTGGTTGGAAATACGCCATGATCCTGCAAGGAACCTTGAGGCCAACTTCTGCTGTTAGCCTCGATCTGTCTGCGGTCTGGGAAGATTTTAGAAAAAGTCCTACTGGAGCCAATGTTTACGATGTCTGGATATTTCAGGAGAAGGTAAATTACCAGCCCCTGCCCAAGCTGTTTTTGAGGGCAATAGCTGACCAGAATACCATTGAACAGAGTGCAGCCTTCAGTTTCTTGATAGGTTACATATATCATCCCGGCACAGCGTTATATCTTGGTTATAATGAAGATATAAGTTATGCAGACGGCCTTCAGTCGACTGGAAGAACCATCTTTGCCAAAGCGTCTTATCACTGGCAATATTAACCCCAAATACCGACTACATATGCTAAAATCTCTCATCGTGAAGATCGAACTTATCAAAGGAGACATAACCACCCAAAAAGTTTCGATGGTATTGTTTGACGATAAAACTTTTCAGGCTTATAATAAGGCGAATACAGGAGG
>JAHJBW010000054.1 GCA_018813405.1 Candidatus Margulisiibacteriota bacterium
ATCACCCTACAATTGGCCTTACTCTGCCGCTCGGCAACTATCTCGATGTGGACCTTGCCGCAGACTTCGCGCGTGACAATACACGCGTGCTATTTGGCCTCAACCTATTTCGCTTTACCGAGAACAAGTCTGTTAATAATAACCACTCCCTGAATTTTGGCAAAGCCATCGTCGGTGAAGACAGGTTCGAGAAGATCGATAACTACAACATCCACTATGTCGATACCGCGCCCAACGCCAACGCCTTAAGCTTGCCCCGAGCTTTGTCGAGGGGCTCGACGCTTGTTTTAATAGGCGGCGGCATCCATTACACCCACCACTGGGATTGTTATATGCCGGAGCTGGCCAAACATTACCGCGTTATCAATATCGACCACGTTGGGGCAGGGGAGTCTGACAAACCGACATATTTTTTTGGATATACCATTGGCGAACAGGGGGAAATAATCAACGAACTGCTCAACAGACTGGAAATAAAAGAGTGCTATGTGCTTGGGTATTGCTACGGCGGCTCAATAGCCTTTTATCTGGCCGCGCATTATCCCGAACGATACAAAAAAGTTATAGCCATAGAGGGTTTTGTTGAGGGCATAAATGCCGTGCCAATTTCAGATGAAAAGTCACGAGAGGGCGCCCGCTCTGCCAGACATAATATTGAATATTTCGGTGCCTACGGCCTGAGGGATGTTATCATCACCAAATACAGGATGGACTATCCCTATTTAAACTGGCAAATGTGGTATCAGGTTAATAGGGATGTTCTGTACCTTGATCTACGATCTGAAATAAAGGATATTAAGGCCCCGGTCCTTTATTATGCCGGGGGCAAATCATGGGCCAATGAGTTCCTTGGTCCGACAAAGGATTATATCAACAATAATCTTGAAAATCTAAGCTATATTTACATCGAAGGCGCCGGCCACGATGTCGACCGCTACGATCAGGAAAAATTCATGGAGCAGGTGATCGGGTTTTTAGGGGATTAATCTTTTTACAGCGTCTTCGCACTCTCTGGATATCTGCTGCCAGCTTTCACTGTCGTCCGGCCGATCGGTAAAATACAGCGGTTCGCCAATAATCACCACGATCTTCTTTTTAAGAGGAATGATCCTTCCTTTCGGAAGCGCATCGTATGCTCCTTTAATATAAATGGGTATCACCGGCTGTTTCCTCCCTGCCATGAGTATCCCTATGCCTGATTTGAACTCATGGATATTGCCATCCTTTGACCGGGTACCTTCAGGAAAGATAATTAGATTTTTACCATTATCCAGCAGTGTGCCGCACACTTTTATGGCGGAATAAGCGCCGTATGACCTGCTTATGGGCAAAGTATTGGCCAGCAGTTTGGATAGCCAGGCCAGGAGGTCGTTAGCAAAAAAATAATCAGCTGCGGCAACTGAATAACAATCATTTAGTTTTCCTAAAGGCATAGCCGATAATAGCGCTATTATGTCCAAATGACTTGAATGGTTGGCGGCAATGACAAAATTGTCATGACCCGGCAGGTTTCTCCTGTTCATTACTTCTATATTCAACCTCTTTCTTATCAAGTAATGCAGCCTCCTTCTTAAATAATTAATAAGGCGGCCGTTCTCGATCTTTTGAAGGAGCGATTGATACTCAAGAGGCGCGTATTGAAATTTTAATTCTTCTCTTTTCATGGTTTAAAGAACATTGTCCAGAAAAAGTATCTGGTAAAGTGGAAAAATATTGGCGCCGCAAAGATAAGGCTGTCAAATCGGTCGAGCAAACCTCCGTGACCCGGGATCAGTTTTCCCATATCTTTTATGTCCAGATCTCGTTTAATGAATGATATCGTCAGATCGCCCAGTGTTCCTCCAATAGAGATCAATATTCCTATCAGGGCGACCTGCCAAAGAGAAAACTCAGGGATGGCAAATCTGAAAACAAATGAAAACAATATCGTTATCAGGAGGGCGCCGACTGTCCCCTCCCATGTTTTATTGGGCGATATGTTGGGGTTTAGCTTATGCTTGCCAAATATCTTGCCGCAAATAAATGCCGAAGCATCATTTAGCTCGACAAGTATGAACAGGAAAACAGCGTGAGCCATGCCAAATTCCATATTGCTTAAAAAGGCCACGTGCGAAAAGAACCAGCCAAAATACAGGATACCCAGCACAGTAAGGCATGTTTTTTGTATCATGCCTTTGAAGTCGCCGCGTAAAATGGGGATAGCAAAGATAGCCAGTGTACAGTAGATAGGCATTGCCGTGTAAAGCCCGTACCAGTCCATATAAACCCCGGCAAAGATCATTGCGATCGACAGGTATCCTGACCAGCAAAATGTCTTATCCTGCCAGAGGCCGGTCGCGCGGGTAAATTCCCTGTAACAGAGCAAAGAAAGTATCATGATGACCGTGACAAAATAGCTTTTTCCCAGCAGTATTGGGATAAAGAGCACCGGAATTATAAGGTACCATACCAGATATTTTATCCAGAGAGACCTTGCTTCTGCCTTCATTTTCTTTTTTACCAAGAACACAGAAGCAGCCGCAATGCCGGACCCGATCATTGCCAGCAAGGCCAACAGATAATAGAATTCTTTCCAGATAAGCGCGTTATTCATCTTTTTTCACCTGTGGTAACAGAATACAGCCCCCATTTGTCCATGGAATTTACAAGTCTGGTAAAGCCCGCATCTTCCAGCCACTCATTCATTGTTTCCAGGGGCCAGGTTTTCATAATAAGAGGGTTTTTGTCAAAATCCAGGAAGGTTCTCTTTACGAGATCGAGCGACAGGTGCCCGCATTGGTTGGTGGTTATGAATTTGCCGCCTTTTTGCAGCTTTTTGTACACCAGATTGACCGATCTTTTTATGGTTTCTTCGTCTGTTATCCAGTCGTAAAAGCCGGAAGAGACGATAATGTTGGGTTCAGGCGTGATCTTTGAAAGGTCGAAAGCATCACCAGCCTGGAACCTGATATTGTTCAGGCCTTCCAATCCGGCTATCTTTTGTCCCTCTTTTGCCCATCTTTCATCAATATCCTGGCACACTACGGAAATATCATTGCCGCCCAACTCCTTTATAGCTTCAATCATGTATCTTGCTGGACCCGAG
>JAHJBW010000055.1 GCA_018813405.1 Candidatus Margulisiibacteriota bacterium
ATTTGCCTGAAGATAGCCGTAATATTGAATATGGAAATTTCTTGTTGTGTCCTGGTCGATTGGTCAGGTACAAAAGGGTGGACGCAGTTATTTATGCCATGCAATATTTGCCTGAAATTCGGTTGAAGATAGTGGGAGAGGGCCCCGAGGAAGAAAACCTGAAAAATCTGGTCATGTCCCTGGGACTTGGCAATGTTGAATTTATTGGCGTACAAGAATCCTTGTCGGGATATTACAAGGAATGTCTGGCTGTTGTTTGCATGTCGAAGGACGAGGATTTTGGGATTGTCGCAAGAGAATCATTTGCTTGGAGAAAACCAGTAGTGGCCGCTTTTGATGGCGGAGGGATATGCGAGGCGGTCGTTGATGGCGTCACGGGATTATTGGCGAAAGCAACTCCAGAACACTTGTCTGAAAAAATCAAATTATTGTATGACGTTGACCGGGCAAGAGGTTTGGGGCAGAAAGGGTATGAAGCTGTAAGGCAATTTGACTGGATAGACCATTCCATAAGGCTGAAAGAGGTGATAAATGGCTTGGTCTAATTACGTATTGGAGCATTGCTCCTTATGAACAAGATAAGTGTTGCCATGCTCCAGACTCCCATGTTCCCCCTCAACTTGTCTTGTTGCGCGGGGGTGGAAAGGGTTGAGCTTGATGAGATGGATGGATTGGTGGAGAATGGACATGCCGTGGGTCTTTTTGTCCCGGGACTTTATGGGGTAAAAGAAGGGGTTTCAAGTATTAAGGACTGGGGTTGGCGGAACAGGCTGTTGAAGTTCGCATACTATTTGGATTTTGGGATAAGGGCTCGAACATTTGATGTTTTCCATGGCCATTACACTCCCATCCTGGGCTTGCTTTATCCCCAAAAAAGCTTGGTCCATTTACACGGCCAGGCAGTTTTTATGCTGCCCCAATATGAACGTTTCAAGCATAGATATCACCAGGCGCATTACGCCTTTAATTCAAAATTCATAAAAAGGGCCTTTGAAGATAAATATCATGCTGTTCCCAAACATCATCTGCATCTGTTGTATAACGGCATCGATTGCAATAAATTTTATCCCGACAGCGATAAAAAAGGCAATCGGATAATCAACCTTTGTTTTTGCGGGAGATGGACCCGCGAAAAAGGTATATTCTTCCTGCTGGACGCCGTCAAGAAATTAGAAAAAAAACGAAAGGATTTCAAGCTGTTTATTGTCGGGTCGGCCAATATCCCAGTGATAAGCCAGAATTCCATCGCGATAGAAAAGATAGTAAAGGAATTTGCCAACGACTTGTCCACAGTCGAGATCGTCGGACCGCTTTCCCATGAAGAGCTTCCGCAATTTTATCGAAATATGGACATTGGTATCGTTCCCTCTTTGTGGGACGAGCCCTTTGGGCTGGTTGTGCTTGAAATGATGGCTTCAGGATTGCCTGTGATCGCTACGCGTGTAGGGGCTATCCCTGAAATTATCCAAAATGATATGATGGGTTGTTTGGTCGAGCCAAATGATGTTCAGGCCTTGGTTGAAAATATCGAGAGCCTTATCGAAAAACCCGATAAAAGGCTGTCTTTAGGAATTGCCGGTAGGAACAGAATAAAACAAGCTTTTTCGTGCGGCCAGCATATTGAGAGCTTGATTGATATCTATCGGCAAATCTTAAGAGGGAGAAAAGTAACGTGAGATTGAATAGATACTTATTGGGCTACGACACTTTTTTCCGCCATAAAAGGGTCGCGGGACTTTGCGGCGATGTTCGCGGCAAAAAGATGCTGGATGTTGGCGGGGGAGGATATCTGTCTAGATTTTTCGCAGGGGCAAGCATAACGACCTTGAACCTTGATCATGGGGATGTCATTGGCGACGGCAGGGACCTGCCCTTTGATGACAATAGCTTTGACTTGGTCGTAAGTTTGGATGTTCTTGAGCATGTGGCTAAGCCCGATAGGGCGAAGTTCGTCGACGAATTGTTCCGGGTTGCAAAGGATAAGGTTGTGATCTGTGCTGCTTTAGGCACCCCTAAACATGAAGAATACGCAAGACAAATGTTAAAGACATACAGGATGTTGGGCAAACAGGACAACAAGCATTTAGAGGAGCATATTGATCTGGGAATGCCTACCTTGGAGGATGTCCGCTCGCTGGCCCTATCAAAAAAGCACGCAATGTTATTTGAAAATATTTTGGGCGCGGCCCCTCTAGTGAAAAAACTAAGAAACTTTAAAACTAAGAACGACCGTGTCAATAAGGCCTTAGGGATGTTCCAGCTTATGGCAACTGTGCTGCAAACGCTTTTTTTTGAGGCCTTCGTCTACGGCAGGACGATATCATCCCTGCCTTCCGGCAGGACCAACAGGTTCTATTTGGTGATAGACAAATGAAAAACGAACTGATCTCCGTTGTCATCCCAACCTATAACCGAAAAGAAGTTTTGCGGGAGACTTTGAACAGGATCTTTTGCCAGGATTTCGAAGGCGCTTACGAGATCATCCTGGTGGACGATTGTTCAACTGATGGAACGGAGGAATTGATCTCGGCCATGCATCTTCCAGCAGGAATGAAATATTTTAAAAACACCAGCAATCTTGGCAGGGCAAGAACTCGAAATCTGGGAATTGGCAATGCTTCAGGAGATATTATCGTGATGATAGATGATGATATTTGGGTAGAAAAGGATTTTTTGCGCAAACATTGCAGAATGCATGTGATTAACGAAGACGTCGTTGTGGTCGGCAGCGTCCTGCCATCATATGATCTGCAAGGTACTTTCTTCAATAAGTTCCTTTCCAGGCGCTACGAAGCAATACTTGAAAGGATGAGATCATGTTCGGCAGACCTGCCGTACTATTTTTTCAGGACAGGGAATGTTTCGCTGAAAAAGGCGGTCCTTGAAAAGGCCGGTCCCTTTGACGAGAACTTCTGCCTTTATGGGGGGGAAGACACAGAACTTGGCTACAGCCTCAAAAAGAGCGGCTATAAACTACTCCATGAAGAGATCGTCGGCTGGCACAATTATGATGCTGATCTGAATTATATAACCAGCAAGGCGTATCAAAAAGGGCGGTCAAGCTATTATCTTGTCCAAAAACATCCGGAGCTTTTTAGGGACATGCAATTCCATTCGGTCTTTTTTGAAAAGTCCGCGGACTTGAAAAATGCCTTGAAATATTTATTCTATTCCGCGCCTGTTGTCTTAAGTTTTCAGGCTGTTTTAATGATCGCTTCGATCTCAAATTACCGCCCGGCGCCGGTCATGGAGCATTTATTGGGATTGTTGGAATGGCAATGTTTTGCAAAGGGAGCGAGAGATGCCGGAAAAAGTGCTGGATAGCAAGCCGTATGCTTGGGAAAGGCCGGGGTTTGATATTAAAAGCCTTTTTGATTACAAGCAAGCGTGCGAGACCTCTGCTATGATGGTCATGCGTCGGACTTTGTTCGAGCAAATAGATGTCTTAAGGCAAAAGCGAAAAGATATCAGGATAATTGATGGGGGCTGTGGTTGCGGCCGATGGGTGATCTATCTGAACAGGAAAGGCTTCAATTGTGTCGGGGTCGACGCCAAC
>JAHJBW010000056.1 GCA_018813405.1 Candidatus Margulisiibacteriota bacterium
CGTGAATGAGCCTTTAAGATACACGCCTATCGTTAAAATAACACAAAACGGGTCCGAACAATCAGACACAACCATCTTTGACCAGGGCGATAACAGCTACAAGGCGAAATACGAAGTATTTTCATCGGCAGATGGAATAAATGACGGAATTGCAAATGTGAATATCGAAATCCACGACAGGGCCAACAATATTTCTTTACTGGATTACGACGATCTTCAGATTGATACAGTATCGCCTGTCTTTTCTGACATTGCCTGGGATACTGACTATGCCAAGGATGGAACAGAGGTAACTATTACCTTTAAGTCATCCGAACCGTTGCAGTTTGATCCGGAAGTAAGGGTGAATGGGAATGACGCAATTTTCAAAGAAGGCGGAAAATCGATTTTCCGCCTTCTTGAGTACACCTACACCTATACCGTCTCCTGGGACAAAGACCAGGCTGATAACGACAAGATCGCGGCGATAAGCGTGAACGGTTTTGACCCTGCCATGAACGAGGGGACAGCCAGCGCGGATGGGTTTATGATCGATATGACCGAGCCGGTCGTTGAACAGCAACCTGATGACGCCAGCGGCGCTCTCATCGCGCGGCCCAGCCCGTTCGCCACCAATGCCGACCCCGATCCGGACCTGGCGGCAGGCGAAAATCCGGTACCGCGCCAGACAACGCTCTATTATTCAAATTCCGAGGCTGGATGGGCAACTGTAAAGGTCTACAAGGTAAATAACGATACCGAAGACTATACCAGCATTGATTTTACTGCTGGCAACCTGGCCGCCACGCTTATTAACAGCGTCTGGCAGGAAGCTGGCGCCCAACAGACCAACTGGAACGGAGCAGGCGCCTTGCCCGGCAAGTACGCGTTCATCGTAGAACTCCGCGACAGGGCAGGGAATATTACCTCCAAAAAGTATGGCGGAACAGTGTGGATACAGAACAATGTCCTCAAGCTTGAAGAGCCGGAGTTGAGAGAGATACAGGAACAGGAAGCCGACGCCCAGCAAAACCCATGGCCGCCAGTTTTCTCTGTGACCGGCAATTCAACCATCAAGGAAACGACGCTCTGGTTCCGGGTGCAGGTCAGGCAGGACCCCATGCAGGTAAAAGATCCGCACTGGATAAGCGTGCTTGAAGCCAACGAGTGGCTTCCGCCTGACCCGACCAAAAAGGTAGGCCTGTATTCCGTAAAGGTTTACGACTTCCTTGGGAATGTCGTCAGAACAATTGCGGAGGATGTTGAGTTCTCTGGCGGGGCTATCATAAAAGAGGACTGGGATGGCAAACTTGAGGGCGGGCTTCCCGCGCCTGATGGCACATATACCATCAAGGTTGATGTAAAGGATTATCTTGGCGCTGGAGCGCAGGACAATTTACTGAGCAGGGTTGTGGTGGTTGACAGCACTAACCCAGCAATACCTTCGCATTCTGTGACCAACCTTTACTTCGCGCCGGGAGGCGGCGCCAATGCCAACTCGGACAAGCCGACCACGACCATACAGTATCGCATTGAGGACAACCGTGAACCGGTTAAGACCACGGTTGAGATACTCGGCACGGAAGTTCTGCAGAACAGCGCCGACCAGACCTCCAACAACGATTTTACTCAGCTCTGGAACGGCCTTTCGGCGCCAGCTGACGGTAAATATTCCTACCGCATTTATACCATTGACGAAGCGGGCAACAACGCGGAAGCGACGGGCGATGTGTGGGTGGACAGTACGTTGCCGGAAGGGAGGGTTTCTATAAATGCGGCGTATGTTAAGCCCGGCAATGACAAAAAGTATACTGCCACGCAGAACATTGCTCTTACGCAAACCTATTCAGATGCCACCAGCGGGCTTGAGGACATGATGAGCTTTAAGAACGATGGGGGCACCTGGAGTGCGTGGGAGCCGCTCAATGCAAACAAGAACTGGACCCTCTCGGCCGGAGAAGGGGAAAAGACGGTCTATGTTAGGTATAAGGATAAGGCTGGCAACCTCAACATTAATGAGATATTGGACCATGTAACGGTGGACCAGACCGCGCCTGTTTTTGGCGCAGTTTCGGTGGATGACAGCCACTGCCCGCGCGCGCCCAATTGGAGCAGTGACCGCTCTCCAATTATGACATTCAGCGCTTCGGATACCAGCTCTGGCATGAGGGATTATCATTATTTTATAAATAATGTGGATCAGGGAGTGGTTACATCTCCCTGGCATACCACCAATCTGCCAGATGGCCAGCATGTTTTGCGCATCAATGCTTACGATAATGTGGGCAATACACAGAACACTCAAAACTTTGAATACTGGATAGACGCGACAGCGCCGTATTTTGAATCAATAACTATCTCGGATACAACATATGACGGAACCTGGTCCAATCATAACTCACCGCAATTCAATATTGTCGCCAGGGACGCGACATCGGGAGTTAACAGGATCGTCGGCTATATTGATGGCGTAAGCCAGGGCAATGTTGCCAGCAACTGGCATCCGACCCTTTCTGACGGCCAGCATACGGCATATCTGGTAGCCTATGATAACGCGGGCAACAGTATTTCTTCGTCAACTTATACCTTTAGAATTGACACAATTGTGCCGGTAATTAATCATCCAGGTAGCACAAGCTTTAACCCCTATCTTAATACTGTCCCACTGGCCTTTACTGCCGTAGAAGGCGGATCAGGAATTAAAAGCGCCAGAGCTGAAATATCCAGTGGCCCTGCCGGTTATACCATCAGGACATTGAGCCTTTCAGGTAATTATTCCACATCATGGGATGGAAAGAACAATGCAGGCGATTACATGAATGAAGGAACATATACCCTAAGAATAATCATTGAAGATAATGCGGGCAATGTTGGAACTAACACGGCGTGCGGCTTAGTTATTGCAGATGATCAAATAATATCAAACGGAAGTGAGCCGGGTCTTCATATTGAGAACAGCTTTCTTTTGAGCTGGGTTACCACGTCAAGATCTGAAGGCCAGCTTGTTGAAGCCAACGGACATGGAGCGGGAGGGGGAGAAGACAATAAATGGATATATATAGAA
>JAHJBW010000057.1 GCA_018813405.1 Candidatus Margulisiibacteriota bacterium
ACCCAATTGAGAAGCTTTCCGCCGGACCAGTACATTTTGCTTATACCGGCTGGGCTTTTGTTGATATCTCCCCGGAATCAAGGCCCACGCCAGACGAAAATTATTTTCTTCTGTATGACCACCCCTTTTCCTTTGAATCGGATGCCTGGGAAAAGGCGGGGAAAAAGTCGGACTTCCCTGTCTGCGTAATGAACGCCGGATATTCTTCCGGCTGGTGCGAAGAAAGCTTTGGCATTCCTCTGGTGGCAGTGGAAATACTCTGCAAGGCAAAAGGGGACGATGTCTGCCGCTTTATTATGGCCCATCCTTCTAAAATAGACCAACATATTCAAGACTACATAAAGAAGGACACAGGGCTTGCCAAAAAGATAACCAAATACGAAATCCCCGGCTTTTTTGACAATGAACGCATGCTGATCGCCCTGAAAGAAAGCGAGAAAAAGTTCAAAGATGTCGCGTTAAGCAGCGCGGACTGGATATGGGAAGTAGATGTAAGCGGCAAATATACCTATGCTTCTGAAAAAGTAGAGGAAATACTTGGCTATGCTCCGGCCGAGATCATTGGCAAAACCCCCTTTGACACGATGCCAAAGGAAGAGGCCGAAAGAGTTGGAGCGATCTTTGGCCAGATAGCTGCTGATAAGAAAAGCATTATTGATCTGGAAAATTGGAATATTACCAAAGGAAACAAAAGGATATGTATGCTGACCAACGGGGTGCCTGTTTTGGACAAGGACGGGAATTTGAAGGGATATCGCGGAGTGGACAAGGATATTACGGTGCAAAAGTTAGCGCAAAAAGAAGCCGCCGACAGACTGCAGGATCTTGAGGATTTCCATAAGCTGGCGGTTGGCCGCGAGCTTAAGATGGCTGAACTGGAAAAAAAGATAGAGGAGCTTGAGGCCGAGAACGCGAGATTGAGAAAATAAACCATGCCTGAACTGCCCGAGGTTGAAACCATACGACAGCACCTGCAGCCATATGTTTGCGGTACCACCATAAAGAACATCGAGATACTTGATCCCCGCAGCATCAAAAAGATCGCCCCGGCCAGGTTCAAAAAAAACGTCGAAGGACAAAAGATACTGAGGGTTGAACGGCGCGCTAAATTCCTGGTCTTTCAGCTCAAGAACAAGACCGCGTTTGTCATCCACCTGGGCATGACCGGCAATCTTCTTTTTAAACCCGACAAATATGTAAAGATTATCTTTCACCTGTCTGGCGGCCTGCCTGCTGGCAGGCAGGGGAAGAAAATCTACTTTTCAGACATACGGCTCTTTGGAAAAATATACTGCCATAAAAAATATCCCCTGTTCCCAGAACTGGGGCCCGAGCCTTTTGACGAAGACTTTGCATCCGAGGATTTTTACGCCAGACTGCAGTCGCGCAAATCAAAGATAAAGCCATTATTGCTTGATCAGGGCTTTATTGCCGGACTGGGCAATATCTATGCCACAGAGTCCCTGTACGATGCCGATATACACCCGGAAAGGAGCGCGGATTCGCTGAGCGAAAAAGAAGCTGGCAAACTGCTCCGCTCCATCCGCAAAATATTGGTCCATGCCCTGCGCTCAGGCGGATCTTCGATCTCGGACTTTGTGGGCGCCAATGGGCAGAAAGGCAGTTTTCAGGAGCACCACAAAGTTTACAACAAGGAAGGGCAGCCCTGTGAAAAGTGCCGAACTCGTATCAAAAAGATGGTAATGGCCCAAAGGGGAACCTGCTACTGCCCCAAATGCCAACCCCTCGACTCTGGTTCGACTCGCTACGCTCGCTCACCATTCGCTCGGGGCAAGAAATGATATAATTGAATATGAAGCGAGTTCACGCGGTCTATTCGGGGATGGTACAGGGGGTTTGTTTTAGGTCCAACACCTATGACATTGCCCAAAAAATGAGCGTTTCGGGATACGTAAAAAATCTGGTGAACGGCAATGTCGAGATAGTGGCCGAGGCCGACGAGAACGAGCTTAACATGTTCCTGTATAATGTTGAGAACGAGATGGGACGCTACATAAGAGAGAAGCAAATAAGCTGGGAGCCGGGGACGGGGGAGTTCTCGGGTTTTCAGATCAAATACTAAGGAGGAGATATGTTATTACAATTTATCTTGATAGGTGTATGTTTGCTGGGAATGGCGCTGATGTGGGCCAAGAACCTGCGTTTGGCTCAGCTTGGATTTGTCCTGTGGGTAGCGGCCCCCTGGATAATGCCTTTTATGGAACAGCCGCGCTTCTGGGACATTGCCATCTGGCAGATGTGGGGAGCGGTAGCTATTGCCGGCGGGCTTGTTCTGGCCGTCTGGGCAACTCTCCAGCTTAAAAAGGAGGCTTCTTCCGGCAAACTGGTCATGACGGGCCCCTACAAGCACATCAGACATCCCCTGTACCTGGGGCTGGTCTTCGTATATGTTGGCCTCTGTTGGGTAATGTCGGCCATCTATTCCTTCTACTTCGGGCTGATCGTCCTGGCCATCATTTGGCTGCAGGCATATCTTGAAGAAAAGATATACCTTGCCCCAAAGTTTGGTGACGAGTTCATAAATTACAAAAAAGCTTCAGGCATGTTCTGGTTTAAATGAAACTGGAGATAAAGGTCGTTCCCAATGCGAAGCGGAACGAGATGAAAGAGGGTAAGGTCTATCTTAACGCCCCGGCTGTCGAGGGGAAAGCGAACCAGGCACTGGTCGAATTTTTAGCAGAACATTTTCATGTTAAACGCCGGGATGTAAAAATAGTAAAAGGGATTAAGTCGCGCAGCAAGGTGGTAGAAATTGCGAAAAATTAAACCTTCAAAGATAATATGTGTTGGCTTGAACTACAAAGACCACGCCGCGGAAATGAAGATGCCCATTCCCGCCGAGCCCGTGCTTTTTATGAAGCCGCCGACAACGGTCATCTACAACAACGACAACATCGTTTATCCAAAGATGACCGGCAACCTGCACTACGAAGCTGAGTTGGCCATTGTCATCAAGGGCAAGGCAAAGAATGTTGCCGAAGAAGATGTGGAGAAATACATTTTGGGCTACACCTGCGCCAACGACGTGACCGCCCGCGATCTGCAGAGCAAAGACGGCCAGTGGACCCGCGCGAAATCCTTTGATACTTTCTGTCCCATCGGGCCAGAGATAATTTCGCCCAAAGACCTGGACGTTAATAACTTGAGCATCAAAGCTTTTCTCAACGACGAGCTAAAGCAGTCTTCCAACACCTCGCAAATGATCTTCAAGCCCTCCTATCTGGTATCGTTCATCTCCAGGATAATGACCCTGCTCCCCGACGATGTCATCATTACCGGCACGCCTCCAGGAATTGGGCCTATGCGAGCGGGGGATAAGGTTGAGATAGAGATCGAAGGGATAGGAAAGCTTACCAATAAAGTTGTGTCAGGGGAGTATTAGAATAGGGGTTTTTAAGGGAATTGTTCTGGCCAGGTAGGTGATCGTTCTGAAGCCCGTTGCAATGCATCCCGCCGTCCAGTCAGGCATTTTTTCGTCTTTCTCCGCCGCAGTAGAGTTCTTAATATTTTCCCTGATATCAGTTGAGCTATTATTTGACGGACCGTGTATCTGTATTTCACTTCCCAGAGGTGATCCCGGAGGGCAATCCCAGTTTTTATAAGCCCTGACCAGGCGATCGAACTTTGTTTTGCTGATGGCTCCTCTTTTAAGGCCGTCCCTGGCGTCCTCCGGGTTGGGGTAGCTTATGGTAAGCCCGTAGGTGTATTTGCTTTTATTCAGGTTCAATTCGCATATGAAGTATTCCCCTTCAGGCACTTTGGCGTCGCCGACCTCTTTTTTGGGGCCAAGAGGGGATGTGCCTGTTTCAAAATCGTAGCCTAAAGAGATGTGGGCGGGAAAACTTAGAGAGGTATTCCTTGGCCCTGCAACGTCCAAAAACTTTGGGTCGTAGTTCCTCAGATCAAAGACAGCCCCTTTTACAGCCGCGCCGTTCAGATAAAGAAAAAGCTTTCGCGCCGATTTTTTTATGACTATAGCATAGCCCCTGGGATGCTTTCGCAGGAAAGCCCTGGTTTTTTTATCTTGAGCTTTAACGACTGGAAGCAGAGACTGCCCAATTGCCGGTTTGTTTTCTACTAGAAGGTCCTTGCTCACTACGATATATCCTTTCAAAACGTTCTATAAATATATCGTGAGGGGAGGGCAAAAATTTCAGAAAATTTGGGGTGTTATGCGCGGCTGGCTGGCCTGCTGAGGACCAGGCTGGGCTATAGCCTGAGTATAAGAAATGAGCATGGACAGGGGGTCTGATCCCGGGAAAACAAGGCGCTCGCCTTTGATCAGTTTTTCTCCCACTTGTTTCGCGGCGTCGTTCCAACTGTATTCTTTGTCTTCCGACGCGCCGCCGATAAAGTCCAGAAGCTTGCCGATGACCGCGTTGTTGATATCGCCGTAGCCGGTATTACGATCGGCGATGTAGCTCTGGCCGGGGTAATTCCTGGCGACGCCCGGCAGGTTGTTAGCGCTTCTGCAGGAGCCAAGGTAGATCAATGTCTGATTGCTTGTTTCAATGCCTTCTTTCGCGCTAAAGGTGTTTGGCAGTTCGAAGTTGTGGCCCCGGTGGGAAAGTATGGCAAAGCGGCCTGAGCGCATAGATTCTTCCACGTCAGCCGTATTGTTGGCGCCCTCATTGTTACTCCTTACAAGCACTATTCTTTGTAGCTTGCCGTTCTTAAGCTTCCTTGAGAGGACAAGGATATCCTCCTGCTTTGAACAGTTGGCCCATTTGGGAGGGTTTGGCTCGGAAGTGAAGCCATGATTTTTGAAATAGGCTGCGGATTTGTCATAGGATTCTTTTTCGTAAAAGTACTGTTTAACGTTCACTTCCTTCGCTTTTAGCCACTGGCCCGGCACTTTCGGTTCTGGCAGATCGGGAAGGCCTGCCACGGCTTTTTCTGCGGCCTTTTTGTTGGCGCCGGAGAAGGAGTCAATGTTCCTTTTGATAAGGAAGCCTATCAGCATCCTGTTTCTGGCCGGCGCAGTAGAATATGTCTGCAGGAGCATTTTTTCCACCTCAGGGGCTTTGCCGCCTGAGAGCATCTTTTCAAGCTCGGGGGCAAGGGTCGCGATATTGTTAAAAAGAGAATTGTAATCGTTTTCTTGGATAAGCTGTTCAACGATATGCAGGCACATTTTGGGGTCCTGTTTGTAAAAGGTCTCCAGCCTGCCAAAACTGCTGTAGGTCAGGACTATTTCCCGGGCAAGCCCTCTTTCCGGGTCCAGTGTGCTTATGGCTTTTGACAGGGGCCCCACTCTTGCCGCCAGGAAGGCGAAGTTGGTATCGTACAGGTTCTCGCGGTTCATGGCGAGCAGGCCGTACGCGGCCCTGGGGCTCAGGTCAGCGCAGATGGATTTATAAAGTTTAAAGAAACGGAAATGAGGCACAGCCCAAATGTTGGCCATGGCTTTGCCAATGGTGGTGAAAGTTCTCGCCAGGGCATCGCTATCCGTTGTTTTATTAGCAAAATCATTAACGCGTGAGGCTAATTCTCTTTTGAACGCGTCGGGAGAGGAGCATTTTTTTAAGTCCAGGCCGATCTCATCGCGCAGATAGATGAACGGCAAGAGCCGACCGCCAGACAATCTTGCCAGGGTCAATATGGAATTCTTGCCCTTTTGAAGGTCGCCAGGTTCCATGATCGAATCCACCAGTTCGTAAATATAAGGAAAAAATCCGGAATTCCTGCTTTCTTTCAGTTCAAAGATCGAATTGAACAGCTCTTTTGCCTGTTCCAGGCCAAAACCTTTTTGCAGCAGGGTATCTACGCTGGATATCAGCTCACAGAACTCCGGGCATTTTTTTGACATCCCCATCAGCCAGGCCAGATCTTCTTGGCCGAGCGGTTTGCCGGCATCCTTTTGCGCCTCAAGGAAAAGCTTCAATTCCGCCCTGTCATCTTTCCCTATTTTGTGTTCCTGGCAAAGCCTTTCCATTGCCGCCAGATCGCAGGAGCCGATTTCCTTGTCTTTGAAAATTGGGGCAAAGACCGAAGGGCTACTAGTGTGGTTAACGGCCTGCATCAGTTCGCAAAGGTCTAGCTTGCCGTTCTTGTTCTGATCAAAGGCCTGGAGTTTTGAGGTGGAGGGATCTTCTTTTGTGGATATCTTCCCGTCCTTATCCTTATCTTTTGCCTTAATATAGGCAAAAAGTTGGCCCTGGTTTTTTATTGCGTTAAAGCTTATGCTCATAATACTCCTCAAAGGGAATTTGCTGTTCTTACTTATATTATCGGGCTAAAACAGGCCCAACTTGCATGTTTTTGGGTTAGGAATGAAGGGGTTATTTTTCCAGGCTAGCCCAGAAAGCCTCTATCCTGGCTTTGATGGCGGGGCCGATGTTAGAGCCGTGCATTGCTCCCAGGGCCATATCTACCCCTTCCTTAAACCTGTCGTTTTTCTTGCGGAGTTTTAGCAGGTCGTCAAGCAGGCTGGCCTGCAGATTCATGGGCATAGATGCCGATACTGTGCCTATTGCATCGGCGCAATACACTCTAATGGTATCGCTGTCTTCGCCCAGCAACGGAAGAAGGGACTGAATTATCCTGTTCAGGTCCTTTTTGCGGGGGAGGGAGCTGTCTAGCAAGTTGCTCATCTGTCTAGCGGCAGCCTCTCTTTTTCCCG
>JAHJBW010000058.1 GCA_018813405.1 Candidatus Margulisiibacteriota bacterium
CTATTATAAAACCGCCCAGACGCACGGCATCCACCAGGGTCTGCACCTGTTTGATAAGCTTGCCGCTGTAGCGTATCTCGTTGACCACGGAAATGCGTGAAATGTCTCGCGCCACATTGGGAATAAGTTCGGGCGTGCGCACCTTTACCGCGAAGGTGTTGGGAAGCGGATTGTCGCTGACAACTTCCTTTAGGTCCAGTTTGTGGCCAAAGTCATCTTTAAAGGTCTTCCAGGCCTGTTCGCGGGAAATAAAGTCAGTGCGCTCGACACCTTCTATCTGCCCTATCCTTTGCTGAAGGGCTTCGGCATCGGCTTCGGTCAAATTTTCATCCACATAGGCCACTATGTCCAGCCGCGCTCCCATGTTGGAAACAATATTGCCCAGGTTAACAATAGAAAGCAGGAAAAAGCCAAAAACGATCAGTGAAACGGTGACTATGCCTATGGCCACCAGGCTCATTATGCCCGACCGCTTGACCCCTCGAAATCCTTCTACCACATAAAATTCAACATCTGTATATATACTCATATTTTTTATAGTTTATAATTCCTAATTTATAATTAACTACTATATACTCCCAACTGCTGGTCCCGCACAACGCGTCCGTCCTCCAGCGCCACTACCCTTTTCTTCATGCCGTCCACAATGGTCTTGTTGTGCGTGGATACAAGCAAAGTGGTATTGCGCTTGTTTATCTTTTCAAGCAGTTCCATTATCTCCCACGAGGTGTTGGGGTCCAGGTTCCCTGTGGGCTCGTCCGCCAGAAGCAGGGGCGGATTGTTGACAATGGCCCTGGCAATGCAGACCCGTTGTTTTTCGCCGCCGGAAAGCTGGCCGGGAAAAGATGATGTTTTGTGCAAAAGCCCGACCAGTTCAAGCGCCTGCATGGTGCGCCGGCGGATCTGTGAACGCGGCGCCGATGTAACCTGAAGCGCGAAGGCAACGTTCTCATAAACGGTGCGGCGGGCCAAAAGTTTATAGTCCTGAAAGACCACTCCAATGTTCCTTCTGAGGAACGGCACCTGCTGGGGTTCCAGCTCAGCCACGTTTATTTTGTCCAGCTTCACTGTCCCCGCGGTGGGGAGCTCTTCCCTGTAAAAGAGCTTCATTAGAGTGGTCTTGCCCGCGCCGGAAGGGCCAACGATAAAGACAAATTCCTCTTTGCCCACATGGAGGTTTATGTCTACCAGGGCATCCACACGGTTAGGGTACGATTTTGATACGTTGATTATATCGATCATTTTGCGTAAAGCGGGAACTTTTTACAGAGTTCCTTTACCTGCTGGCGAATGGCGTCTTTCTTGTTCTGGTCATCACGGTTGTCGACGGCGCTGGTAATAAGCCCGGCAATCTCCCGCATCTGCGGTTCTTTCATTCCCCTGGTGGTAAGGGCAGGTGTACCGACGCGGATGCCGGAGGTCACGAACGGCTTTTCGGGATCGAACGGGATAGTGTTCTTGTTGACGGTAATGCCCACTTCATCAAGAACATGCTCCGCGATCTTGCCGGTTATATTGTGGGCGCGGAGATCTACCAGTATAAGGTGGTTGTCCGTGCCGCCTGAAACCAGGCGGAACCCGTGCTGTTTCAAGGCCTCGGCCAGTGTTTTGGCGTTCTTGACCACCTGCTTTTGATATTCCTTGAAATCGGGCTGGCCGGCTTCGGCAAAGGCCACGGCCTTGGCGGCGATAATGTGCTCCAGCGGCCCGCCCTGTATGCCGGGGAATATGGCCTTGTCAATGGCCCTGGCGTATTCTTCGGTACAAAGGATCATACCTCCCCTTGGACCACGGAGGGTCTTGTGGGTAGTGGTAGTCACTATCTGGGCATGCGGCACGGGCGAAGGATGTTCGCCGGCAACGATAAGCCCGGCAATATGCGCCATATCCACCATCAGGATAGCGCCAACGCTGTCGCAGATCTCCCTGAACCGCTTGAAATCGATAATTCGCGGATAAGCCGTGGCGCCGGTCACTATCATTTTGGGTTTGTGCTCTTTTGCCAGCCTGGCAACGGCATCATAGTCTATGGTCTCGGTCTCTTTAGATACCCCATACGGTATGAATTTATACAGCAAGCCTGAAATATTGACCGGACTGCCGTGAGTAAGATGCCCGCCGTGGGACAGGTCAAGTCCCATGACCGTGTCGCCCGGCTTCAGGCAAGCCACATAGGCGGCAAAGTTAGCCTGAGAGCCTGAATGCGGCTGAACATTTGCGTGCTGGGCCCCAAAAAGCTTTTTGGCGCGCTCCCTGGCCAGGTCTTCGGCAATGTCCACGAACTGACAGCCGCCGTAATACCTTTTACCGGGATAACCTTCCGCGTATTTATTGGTTAGCACCGAACCCGCGGCTTCCATGACAGACCTGGAGGCAAAATTCTCGGAAGCTATCATTTCAAGGTAGCTTTCTTGCCTTTCGGCCTCAAGGTCCATGGCCCGCGCGATTTCGGGATCGGTTTTACGAAGGTGTTCCAGGTCAAAGTGCATGAAAAGTCCTCCTAAGGTTTTCTAAGGTTTCCGCTATTCTAACATATTTCATTTTGAAAAGAAACAGGGCCGCTTTGCGATATTATCACAAAACAGCCCTGCGTTTAGAAACCGGGTCTTAGTTTTCCGAAGTCGGGTTGACCAGGCCGTCACCCGCGCCTGTCGCGGAAGCCGAGCTGGCAGTAAGCGTGCCGTACCATTCGGTGTCATAGGTGCCGTCAAGATTGTAGTCTATAAGCACGTGGACATAAACGGTCGATCCGCTCGCTATAGAATAGCTAAGAGTAACAAGGGTACCCGAAGTGATATAGGTGGTTATCCCCAGCTCATTGAAATCGATATCACCGGAGGTAGGAAGAACTATCCACTTGCCGCCGGTATTGGTCACAGCGGTGGTCTTGCCTTCGCCAAGTCCGTCAGCCAGGTCCCTGACATCCGCATGTCCATCTGTTCTGGTAGAAGTATAAAGCGGACTAATTACATGAACTGTAGCGTTTTCTCTTAATTCGTTTATACAGTCAGTTATGCTAAAGGATGAGATCGGCGAATAGGTTGTAACACCGCTAGGATAGTTGGCTGAAGGAGTGGTAGCATTGACCTGGTGCGCATAAATATCTGTAACTACGATAATGATTTTTTGCGCTGTCGATCTCCAGCTAAAATTCCTGTAGGCATCCATGACACCGTCAAGAGGGTTTTCAGCTCCGTCATTGCCGCTATAACCTGTAATGCTGTCCAGCCACGAGTCAAGCTGTCCGGCATTGACCAAGGGCAGAACATTTGAGACCACGGCTTCGCTTGAGGTTGTGTTGTCGAAATCGAGTGATTCATACTCTTTTGAGTACGAACCCATGTTGGACTTGGTGCTTGAATAGTCGCCAAACACAACGCCCGCGAACCGCGCGTCAACACCGTCTGCTTCAAGGGAGGCGGCAAACGCGCTAATGCTGTCCTTTACGGTCTGGATCCTCGAAGCCATTGATCCGGTGTTATCCAGCACAAAGACAATGTCAATAGGCTGAGAGGTGGTGGTGATGATAGTGTAGGTAACGCTGTCCCAGCTGGTAATATCTGAAGGCGTGGTCCCGATGAAGATCTTCATCATGTCAGAGGTCAAAGTGACAACAGATCCGCTGACAATGATAGACCCCATGCTCAGGGTAACTGTGCCGCCCGAATAGCTGGGGGTAAGGACTGTGGTTACTTCAGGTGTCGAGGCAAGTCTGCCAGGGTCTTTCGTTGTAGAACTGCTGGTGGTCGTGGTACAGCCAAATATACCCGCGACAGCAACCGCCAGAAACGCTACCGTCAAAACATAAACAAATTTTTTATACATCGAATTCCTCCCTTTTCTTTATTCTACTATCAACTTACTACTAACTAATTTCTATTCTTCACCCCCTATTTAACTATTTTATATCCCAACGAGCCTGTAATTCCCAGACACGTATTGTACCCCATTTGCATATAAACCGGCCCAACTGTGCTGCCGACAAAACACCCGGCGCCAAGATGCAGTCCCCGGTCAACATTACCGCGGCCGGGAACATTTGCGACATTCCTGGTAAAAGATGTAACTAATATATTTACACCAAAATAGTATGGGTTGTCAAGCGAAAATTTATGAACAGTGCCAATACCGGCCTTAATAATGTTAAATTCATTGCCAATACCCACGCCGGTATCCAACAACAAACCAATGCCAGGAACAATCGACTGCACATAACCGCCCGACATCACAAAAGCCCCGCCGCCAATACCA
>JAHJBW010000059.1 GCA_018813405.1 Candidatus Margulisiibacteriota bacterium
AAAATCATGTTATAAAGGATAGCAATACGGTGTCTTTAAGCATTCCGCGCTTTAAGGACGACCTAAAAAAGGCTGTGGCGGCGTTTTTTGAGGACGCGGCCAAGAATCCCGGTTTGAGAAAGAACATTGATCATAAGATAGTTCATTTGTTCCATATCAAGAGGTGAAGGTCATGAATAATGAAGTAGATTACCAGAAAATCCTTGATGAAGAAAGAAAGAATTTCAGGGTAAAGGTCGAAGAGATGGAAAAGCTCAACAAGTTCATGATAGGGCGGGAAATAAGGGTTATTGAGCTTAAACAAGAGGTCAACAAGCTTTTGGGCGAGCTTAACAGGCCTGTGAAATATAAAGTATGACAGCTGATCAGCAAAACAAGATATTGGCTTTGCGAAACTCAATATGGGCGACATATGCTGTTGTCCCTGTGGCGTTTGGTATTATCTTTTGCCTGACTTTTCTGGGTTTTAATATTCCCGTCATTTCCCTGGTCATCACCGCATCCACCGCTGTCTTACTGGCGACAATGATGCTGTTCTTCATTAAGGTGGGCTGGCTGATCGATATAATGCACGACTATCTTTATGCTGTTCTTATTTGGTGCATAGTTGCAGTTGGTCTGTATTTGACCGGGACCATCTTAAGCCCCTTTTTATGGGTATGTCTTTTTGACGCCTGTTTTGAAATATTAAATTACAACTATAAAAAAGGCCTGATCGAGGCTGGCGCGTATCTTGCCTTTATTTGGGCCAATACCTTGCTTTCCTATTTTGGCGTAATAGACACGATCAATTTTATCCCTGCCATCAGCCTCGATAATTATCCCCGGCTGATATTTACTTTGCTATTAGGGATCACGATGCTATTTATCTCTATTCCTGTTGTTATTGCAGCCACGGCGCGGAACCTGCAAGAGGAAAAAAGAAGGGCGCAGGCCCTGGCCAAAGAAAAGGACTGGTCGTCCAGGGTCACCATGAGCATGATGGAGGACCTTGCGCTGGCAAAGAAGGAACTGGAAGACAGGTTGGGCGAAATAAAGCAATCCCGCGAGGCTACCATGCATCTTCTGAAAGACGTAGAAAAACAGAAAGAAGACCTTAAACAGATCGACAGGATGAAAAGTGAATTTCTTTCTGTCATGTCCCACGAACTGCGTACTCCATTGACCCCCATACTGGAATTTACATCGCTTTTCAGGGATGGGGTACTGGGCCAGGTCAATGACAACCAAAAGAAAGCCCTGGATTCTATCTACAAGCAAAGTATGCATTTGAGGGAGCTTATCGAAAATGTTATTGACGCATCCAGGACCGACCTGGGCAAAGGCATCACATTGAAAAAAGAACCCGTTTCTCCCAGGGTTTTGCTGGAAGACATTTTAAGCGTTCTTGATTTTGATCTTCGGGACGCCCAGGTGTCTGTCGAGACCGATTTTTGCCAGGATGTTCCTACCATTTCTGCCGACGAGAACAGTTTGAAAAGGGTTCTGGTGAACCTGATCGGGAATGCCATTAAATTTGGGCCTAAAGGCTCCAGGATAAGAATATCTATAGTCGAAGAAAACAGCTCTGTAAAATTTTGCGTGGCTGACCAGGGTATTGGCATTACCGGTGAGAACATTTCAAAAGTTTTTGATAAATTCTATCAGGTGGACAGTTCGCTCACGCGCACACACGGCGGCATTGGAATGGGACTGCCGATAGCTAAAAGGTTAATAGAAGCTCATGGCGGCAAAATATGGGTCGAATCCGAAGGCGTGGGCAAGGGAACCAGCATCTATTTTACCGTCCCGCTATCTTAATTCCTGCTGGTCAAATACCTGCTGGCGGTAAAATATGCTTTTCACGGTCGATTCCAGCGCGTAGGATAAAATGAACAGCACGACCATGCCAACAATGACCCACCAGCCCAGATTATGATGCCTTATCCACTTGGCGGTAAGATAGAGAGTTAAAATAACCGTGGCCACGCTAAGGACCCCTCCGGCAATAAACAATAGTGTGCTTACCAGAACAAGGCCGGGAAAAAATCTCAAGAATAAGAAAAGCACATAACAGGTGTTGGTCCAGACTATCAGCAAAAGCAACAGGTTGAAAACATTGAAATGTTTCACTTCTATATCTAGCTTCATGTGTTCTTTGCCTCCTCCAGAAAATGATATTCTTCTTCTCATTGGTTTACCAGGTCCTTTATCTTGAACAATGTGACCCTGTTGCTCAGCTCCAGTTCGTTAAGCTTCATCTTAATAAACCTTTCGTTGGACTTTAGTTCCGGGATCAAAACATATTCCAGGGCGTTGACCCGTCTTCTTACTTCGCCGATCTCGCTTGCCATTAGCTCAAGGGTCTTGTTCAGTTGTGCCAGCCGAACCAACCTGTCCAGCATATCAGAAAATCTAAATAATGTCTCGTCCAATTCCGCGGGGGTGGACCCTTTATCATAGGCCATAGGGTCACCGGACCTGCTGACGGAATAAAGAGGCACCCGTACCCCCATAATGTTCTTTTGCTGTACATTCACATCCAGCGAAGCTTTTGCTGTCTTTAGCGTTTCATCCTGCACGGTTTTGTCCAAAAGGCCGGTGGCAATAATGGAAAAGGTGAAGACCTGTGATAGCTCATTTTCAACGGGCGGCAACAGGGATTGATATTCTTTTGACAGCCCCAGAAAGTTTTGCACCAGGCCGTCCAGCTTGTCCTTTAAAAGCTTGTGGCCCCTTTGCGCCATGATTATCTTTTGCTGGAGCCGCAAAAGCTCCATTCGGTTAGGGTTTATCTTTTGTTTCATGTCTTGGGCAAATATTTTTCTATCAGCTCGTCCTTTATTCTCTTTAATTCTTCTTTCGGCAAGATAGCCAGTAATTCCCACCCGAGGGCGAGAGTTTCTTCCACCGTCCGGTTTTCGTCCAAAGCCTGCCTTATGTATCGCGCTTCAAACTGGTCGGCGAACAGCAGATATTTTTTATCGATATCTGAAAGCGCCGCTTCGCCAAGCACCACCACCAGTTCTCGGACCTCTCGTCCCTGTGAATAGGCGGCGAAAAGCTGGTTGGCCACTGCGGCGTGGTCTTCCCTGGTCTTGCCAGCCCCGATGGCCTTGTCCCTCAGGCGCGAAAGCGAGGGCAGGGGATCAATAGGCGGATAAATGCTTTTAAGCTCCAGGTCGCGGCTTGAAAAAATCGTCTTTGATATTCTTGACGACTTTTTTAAAAAGGACCGCCTGGCCAGCGGCCGCGGTAATGCCATGCTTGTGGCCAGCAGTATATCTGAAGCCTGCCAATATTATGAAATATTCCAGAACCAAGGTTTTAAAAAGTGTGCTGTTGTTACTTCTTATGAACCAGGCGCGCTAAGGACCGAAGACCGAGAGTATGCGATCTATCAAAGGATGCTAGATGGAAAAGCGACAGAAGACTTCGAGCGCGAAGCAAAGAAAAAATTC
>JAHJBW010000060.1 GCA_018813405.1 Candidatus Margulisiibacteriota bacterium
CGTGGACATCGGAGATGACCTCTATACCTTCCCTGCCAAGGTCAAACGACTCGGCAAGCACAGCTTCGGCATCACCATCAAAGAAGGCCGCAACCGGCAAATACGCAGGATGGTTGACGCAGTCGGGAACAAAGTTAAAAAGCTGAAGAGAATTAGGGTGGATAAGTATGAACTGGGTAATCTACCCGAAGGGAAATGGGAATATATGTCAAATGTTTAAAGTTAAATGTTAAATCTTGATCTTAAATTTTTAAACTTTTACATTCACATTTAACATCTAACATTTAAGCTTTAACATAACGAGCAAGCCTATCTATTACCCTCTCCTTCCCCAAAACCTCCACCACATCATACATCCCCGGTGATTCTTTGCGGCCGGTAAGCGCCGCGCGGCACGGGTGAATGACCACTCCCAGCTTAACCCCCATCTCCTCCGCCAGGCCCTTGAAAACTTTCTCGATCTCGTCTTTTGTAAAGTTGTCGAGCTTCGATAGCCTGTCCTTTAAAGCGGAAAGTATCCTGGGCGCCTGCTCGGTCTTAAGATATTTTTCCTCCACCTTTGGGTCCACCGGAAAATCTTCCTTGAAGAAGTATTCGGTAAGGGGGACTATGTCGGGTATCACCACCAATCGATCAAGAAATAGCCCCACCACCCGCTTCATGTACTCCAGGTCTTTGGTCTTGTAAGCTTCAATAAGCAAGGGCTCGCAGAGATCGAATATCCTCTCCGGCAGGGCGGTACGGATGTATTGGCCGTTAAGCCAGTTAAGCTTGTCCATATCAAATACCGCGGGCGACTTTGTCACGCCATCCAACGAGAATTTTTCAATGAGCTCGTCCCTTGAGAATATCTCGTCGTCCTTGTGCCCCCACCCCAGCCTGGCAATATAGTTGAGCATTGCCTCGGGCAGATAGCCCATGTCGCGGTAAACGATGACCGAGGTGGCCCCGTGCCGCTTTGACATGCGCGCCTTGTCCTTGCCCAGTATCATGGGAATATGCGCGAATTTTGGCAGATCCCAGCCAAAAGCCTCGTAGAGCACTATCTGCCGCGGTGTGTTGGACAGGTGATCGTCGCCGCGGATAATGTGAGAAATTTCCATGAGATGATCGTCCACCACCGCCGCGAAGTTGTAGGTGGGGAACCCGTCGGACTTCATGATGACAAAATCGTCCAAAAGGTCGGTATTGAACTCGACATCGCCCCTTACCATATCTGCCACAACTATCTTCCGGCCCTGGGGCATCTTAAAGCGCACCACATACGGCTTGCCCTCGGCTTTCATCTTTTCAAACTCGTCGGGGGAAAGGGTTCGGCAGGACTGGTCGTATTTGGGGGCTTCTTTCTTTTTTTCCGCTTCTTTGCGCTTATGGGCCAGCTCTTCAGGTGTGCAAACACAATAGTAGGCCTTGCCCTCTTGCAAAAGCAGGTCAATATGCTTTTTATATATGTCCAGCCGTTCGGTCTGCAAATACGGCCCGTAGTTGCCGTCGGCCTTTGGCCCTTCGTCCCAGTCCAGCCCCAGCCACTCCATGCCGTGATAGATGGCGTCGAGCGCTTCCTGTGTGGAGCGGGTGCGGTCAGTGTCCTCTACCCTTAAAATGAAGGTTCCTTTGTGCTTGCGGGCAAAAAGCCAGTTAAAAAGCGCGGTGCGCGCGCCGCCAATATGCAAATATCCCGTCGGTGATGGTGCAAACCTGACCCTTACAGACATAATTTATTCCGCCTCCCTGCTAACTATGATATAGTTGATCTTTGCCGGATATTCCATGCCCAGCTGTTCGGTCGCTATTTTTTCTATCCTGGCAAGCGACTGTTTTTCGGCCAGGACAACGCTTAGATATTGATGCTCTTTATAAAGCTCGCCAAATTCGCCCTGCACTTTTGCCACCTCGTACTTAAGACTGACGTTGTTGGTAAAAATTATCAGGTGCACAATGGCCAGAAGACCGACTATTATACCGACAAAAATATATCTTCTATGTTTCATGTTCTTTCTGCCGCTCTCAGCTTGGCGCTTTTGGCGCGCGGGTTGTCTTGAACCTCTTCTTCTCCGGCCGTAAGCGGCCTTTTGGTCAGTATATCAAGTATACCATCTTTACCCCGAGTCTTATCCCCATCGAGGGGTTTAGCGGCCTCTCGGAAAAACCACTTAACAATGCGGTCTTCAAGCGAGTGATATGAGATCACCACTATCCTGCCGCCGGGATTTAAAAGCGGGACACAATCGTTTAAGGCTGTCTTGAGTTCGTCCAACTCACCATTAACCGCTATCCTCAGGGCCTGAAAGATACGAGTATTGGTCTCGCGTTTCTTCCAGGTGGGAATGGCCTTTTCGATCACTTCCTTAAGTTCAAGGGTGGTCTCTATAGGCTTCCCCTGTCTTTTTTCCACAATGGCCCTGGCTATCCTGCCCGAAAAGCGCTCTTCACCGTATTCTTTGAATATCTTGAACAGCTCGTCCTGGCTTGAATTGTTCACTATGTCCGCCGCGCTGGCAGACCGACCTCCCATACGCATGTCCAGAGGACCATCCTGGCGAAAGCTAAATCCGCGCGAGGACTCGTCGATCTGGTGGGAGGATACGCCAAGGTCGAAAAGGAAGCCATCCACCGGCTCCTTTATAAGGTCCTTGATCTCCCCAAACCTCCCATGGATGTAAGTAATGTCAGAGAATTTAGAGAGGTTTTTCCTGGCTTCTTCAATTGCTTCACTATCTCTATCGATCCCAAAAATTTTAACATTTGGCATTTGACATTTAAGTTCGAAAGAATGCGAGCCTCCCCCAAGCGTGCAATCAACCACGCTTTTCGCGTCTTTAAGGAACTCGTTCACTTCTTTTACCATGACGGGAATATGATAGGTCATGTTATAATAATAACATGATTTTGGACGAAATCATCGCCAACAAGGCCGAAGAGATACATATGCTGCGGCACCGCTTCAAGGGCATAAGCAAGGAAATGCTCAACGAATTCCCGCCCTCCCGCGATTTCAGGAAAGCCTTCTCCAAAGAAAAGTTCGCCATAATAGCCGAGGCCAAAAAAGCCTCCCCTTCGGCAGGAGAGATCGTAAAAGATTACAACCCCACCGTGATCGCCAGGAATTACGAAATAGCCGGGGCCAGCGCCGTCTCCATCCTTACGGACTACAAATACTTCAAGGGCTCGCTTGACCACATAAAAGCCGCCAAAGACTCTACCACCATCCCAATATTAAGGAAAGAGTTCATCATTGACGCGGCACAGATCTACGAGTCGAGGATAGCCGGCGCGGACGCCATCCTTTTGATCGTAAGGATACTCGAGGATGAACAGTTGAAAGCCTTCCTCAAACTCTGCCATGAGCTTAATATGGGGGCATTGGTCGAGGTGCATGATGTTAAAGAGGCGGAACGCGCGCTTAAAACCGACGCGGCCATCATAGGCATCAACAACCGCGACCTGGACACTTTAAAGATAGATATTCAAACCACCATTGATATCCTCAATATAGTCCCTCAGCTGAAAGAGCGGATCGTTATAACCGAAAGCGGCATTAAGAGCGCGGAGGACATTAAAAAACTGCGTGCCGCTGGATGTAACGGAGCCCTGATCGGCGAAACCCTTCTTAAAAGCAAGAATATCTCCGAAGCAATATCTGACCTTCTAAAAGCTTAGGAACTTCACGCCCGAGTAACCAGCCCCTTTAGGCTTAGGGGGAGATTGTTGGGGTTTGACTTGCGGCTGTGGCCTGGCAATGGGCGCCGGAGCGGCTGGCGCTGTCCTGGGTTTTTGCTGAAGCGGGAAGGTGGAAGGATAGCCGGGCTTTGTAATGGGCTGGTAGTCAAATATTTGCCGCTGTTCGGCCTGCGGCTGGTCCGCCTTTTTGGCGGCCTTGAATACTTCCACGCCTTCCCTTACCCTGTGAGACATTTTAACGCCTATCTCGGCGTCTTTAGCGGCCTTTTCCACAAACTTGTGGTTGATCTGCATGGACTGGATGATCTGCGTAAATTCAGGGTCACAGCCCTTGAACTCCAGCTTGTCCCCCAGCCTTATCGGAGAATTAAGCTTCAGTATAGCCACGTTTATCTTGCCGAACCAGTGCGTGACCGTGGCTATTGGTTTGGGTCCTTTGGCTTTTTTGGCTATTTTCTTTGCCGGCATTACATGTCCACCTGCCAGCAATATTAGCTAAAATTCCAAATTTTTTCAAGCCGTCTTTTAACTCGCCGCGTCCTGGGTCAGGTCCAGTATTAGAGGCTCAACAGGAGCAGACTGCCGCTTCATCGCTATCCTTTGCAGGGCATTCTGCTCCATTTGTATGGTCGGTCTTTCTTTTGGATTATTTTCCAGCATCTTGCCTATCAATAAACGAAACTCCTTTGGTATCAGGTTAAGGTCTGGTTTTCTCGTGGATACTTCGGCCACAAAATCTCCCAGGTTGGTAAAGGTGAACGGCACCCTGCCGGTGATCAAATGATAATAAGTAGCTCCCAGGGAATATATGTCAGATTTTTGGCTAATTTCCTGCCCCAGCAACTGCTCAGGGGCCATATAAGCAAGCGTTCCCAGTATCCCGCCGCTCTGGGTAAGTCCCGCCGATTTGCCCTCGTTAAGGTCTTTGATTATCCCCAGGTCAAGCAGAACGATCCTGCCGTCGTTTGCCATCATAATATTGTCAGGCTTAATATCCCTGTGGATAAGGTCTTTGGCATGGACAGCCTCAACCCCTTTTGAGATCTGCTCGAAAATGGGCAAAGTCCTGTCCACATCATCTCCCAACCCTCGCCATCCAATATAGTGGGAGAGCGTGTTCCCTTCAATATACTCCATAATAAAATATGGGATGCCGTTTTCCATGCCAGTCCCAATAATCCTGATCACATTAGGACTGTCAAGACTTTTTAAAGTGTCCATCTCTTTCTGGAACCTGGCAATTATTTCCGGATGCTGGCAAAGAGCGATATGCAAGGTCTTTTTTGCCACAACGCTTTTTTCAGCAAGATCAAAATATTTGACGACCTTCCCCATTGCGCCGGACCCTATTTCTTCTATCCCCGCCGACTTGGCCTGCTTGAGCGCGTCGTTCAGCTCTGCGATGGTTCGATCCTTTTCTCCCAATCGTTTGATCTTCTCGTCGTTAGCCGCGTCCAGCTCCTTCAACTGACCGGACAGCTCTCCAAGCTGTGCCTGCATTCCCCCTATTTCAGCTTGAAGCCCGGCATTCTCAAACTTGCGCAAACTGCTCTTGGCGGCGGATACGACCAGGCCTGTCACCAGCAGTCCCAGCGCCGCGGCCGCACTGCCGCCCGCCAGGGCATCGGTCAAGCCAATGGGGTTCATGGACCACATGGACAATTGCCTTTCCATCACAACAATGGGGGTCGCTGTCGCGGCAAAAGGCACCAGCCGCGCTCCCCAACGCTTTAAGAAACTGCCTTCGACAAGCACACTTGATACCGGTTTAGCTATTGGTGCCATGTTAGTTTTCTCCTTTCAGCTTATCTAATAAAGGCTTGAGCCTGGCCCTGAATTCCACTGTGTCTTTTTTTTCCGCCAGCTTAAAGAGCACCTCAAATTCTTCGCCCTTCTTGATCTTTTCCATTATCCCTCCGTCATCCCTGGCGATGAGCTTTTCACCGGCAGCAACGAATTGTTTTCTGAAAGCGGAAAGTTTTTCATTGGCGACCAGGCCAGAAAGCGCGGCCCGTGTTTCCTCAAGACCGGCAACCTCGGCTTCCAGCACTTTTATCCGATGCCTGTTTTGCGCTATCTCCAGCGGATAGTTTTTGGGCTGGGCTTCAAGCTGTTCAAGGTAGATGTTGAACTTTGATATCCTTTTCTTTTTTGCCGAGATGGCATTTTCAATGCCGGTCCTTTCGGCATCAACAAGCAAATTCTCGCCTTTTAGAAGAGCCTTTACAATGTCGGCACGGCCGGCCACAGGACCCATAGCTTTCAAGTCCTGCACTTCAGCAGACGCCTTGAACAGTTCCAGAACAACTATCAACCCGCACAACTTGATGAACCCGGCCTCGTTCTCTTCCTCAAGCCGCGATCTTTCTTTCTTATCCTCAATGCTCTCTATCTGCCGCATTTGAGCGCGAATCTCGTCCTCTTGCTTCTGAAGCCGGCTGTTCAGTTCTACTAAAAGTGAAGCGGCTATATCCTGGACATTTACCTCCTCCTGTTTTTGGGCGGCAGGCACCGGCGGCATGCACTTTTCAAAGTCCGGGTCCTCCAGGCATACTCTGCCCGTTAACCCGGGAAGATGGTTAATGTAGCACTGGTCGGGAGAAGAGTCTTTGAGGCAGGGGTTTTTTGTTATAAGAGAATCGCCACAGGTCTTCATTGTTGCTTCGTCCTCGGCGCCCGGGAACCTGATGTTGGCCTTCACAAAGGCCTGCACGGTATGCGTCCTTACTATCCTGCCGCCATCGTCCATATTCACGCAACCCATAAATTGGTCCTCCTGTTCTTTTTATTTCATTTTATTGGCCACCTATTCTTTCGAAACCGTTTCAAAAAAATTTCACTCGATTTTTTGAAGGGGTAAAAAAATAAGAAAATTTCTCTCATAACATCATGTTCCCCTAGTAAGAAGGAACACCTTTTATGGAAAACGCAAATACTCTCCAATTATGTCTTCGCGGATCACTCTAATGATCCCTGTCGCTTATTGCTCAAATGGTCTCAAATTGACACTGATCCGGACATTTTTATTTCGGATAGGTGATGATTTGCGTTGATTGGAGGGATTGGAGATTTTTCCATTGGTGTTATTGGCGACAGCAAAATTAGTGAAAATACGAGATATTTTTATTGCGCCTGCCTGGTTTGCTCGTAGATAATACTGATCATAAAGGGACACCATGTCCCTGGTCTTTCTAGATTTTTTGAATGTGTGAAATTCTCCGAAAATGGGGACGAAAATATAATGGATATGCCACCCATTCACATGAAAGTAAACTTGTTGAGGACCCTCGGCCAGAAAGCCATCAGGCTGGGTGCGAGCGCTTCCCCCAGGTCCATTCTAAGCTCCGAGTTTGGCCGGGAATTATCAGAGATACTGGATATCGTGAACAGGTCCCGCGTTGAACAGTTTGCCCAGGGCCAGTTCGATGAGCACAAATTCCTGCGCGCCGCCCGCATTTGCGCCGCAGAGCACGAGGGCCAGATGAGGAACAGCGGTGTCAAATACGCCTATCATCCCATCGAGGTCTGCAAAAGACTGGCCAAAGACTATCACATAAACGATCAGAACGTGCTTATCGCCGCACTTCTGCACGATGTCGTCGAGGACGCTAAATACCCGTTGAGCCGCATCGAGAAAGAGTTTGGCAGTACTGTCGCCCTGCTGGTGGACGGCATGACCAAGATAGAACAGCTCGACATCGACAGGACCATCAACGAAGAGAACATCAATAAATTCATCACTCTTCTAAGCCGCGACGTGCGCCTGCTGCTTATAAAGATGGTGGACCGCGGCGTCAACCTGCTTGACCAGGAGCCGGTGATCTCGGAAAGCGGCAGGAAGAACGCTATTGAAGCGCTGGACTTTTACGTGCCGCTGGCCAGGCTCGTGGGCTTCTGGAAAGCCGCCAGCCATCTGGCTGATCTTGCTTTCCAAAAGATATACCCCGAACGTTATTTGCTGGGCAGGGAAATGATCGCCAAAAGCAAAGAGAAAAATGCCGGCCTGCTGGCGGAGATAGAAAAGAAGATAAGGGACAGATACAGAGAAATGCTCAAGAAAGAAGTTTATAAGGACGGCATTCTTTCCGATCTGGCAATAGAGAACAAAGTTAGACAAATTGAGATCCGCTTCCACTCCCCTACTCCGCAGGAAATAGACAGCATCACAGCGGCAAGGCTGCTGCACATCACCGATTTCAAGGACGTGGCCATGATCCAGATAATTACGCCGGAAAGGGTAGACTGCCATCAAATGGTGTATGTGCTGAGCTGTCTGGCCGAGCCAATAGATTCCCTGTCCCGGGATTATATCGGCGATCCCAAGATCAACCATTACGAAGCGCTGCATCGCGGCAATTTGTTCGGTGACGAGACCATAAGGGTACAGATAAGGACACAAAGGATGCAGGAGACCGCCATGTACGGCGAGTCATCCTTAACCTACGACACCTCGGGCAACTTTGTTCAACCCGACCTGCCGGCCCTTCATCCCGTTAATCTAAGACGCATCCTCAGGGCAGAAACAAGATACGACAAGATGCAGATCGCGTTAGGTACTGAAAACATCAAAAAAGCCAAGGTATACTTTGAGGTTGAAGGTAAAGAGATCATCAGGGACATTATGGCCCCGCACGACATAACCCCTCTTGAAATGGCCATCCTGGCTGACCCGGCAATGGCCATGCGCCTTTTTTCCGTCATTCACAACGGCTACAGGTACGATATTGAAGGGCACAGGATAAAAAGGCCCACTAGGCTGTTCGTGTCCCTGACAAAAGAGTTTGTCCCGCGGGATTATTTTGCCACGGTAAAGAACCCCCTGGCAAGGGCAGACCTGCTTGAGTGGCTGAATTCCCTGTCTTCGGAAGAAAGAAAAGAGCGCTTTTCTACCCCCCTGCTTAAAGCGGTACTGTCAAAATATTTTATGGACCATGACCTTGTCCGGACCTATCTTTTCGATGAGGTCGAGCGGGCGCTGGCAGGGATAGGTTCGGGGAAACTATCCATGAAAGTCGCCGGCATAGCCCTGAACCAGGCCAGCCAGCACCTTGAAATTCCCCCGGTCGATATTTACAAACTGATATTAAATGCGGACAGCTATGAGCTTCGCAAACGGATAGAAGACATGCTGGAAACATGCTTTCGTCTACATAGCAAAACACTGTTGCCCGACGGCCAACTGCATGCGTCATTGATAATGGCCAATCCGATCCAAACGGACCGCCTGAAAAAAATGATGAAGCGGCTTGATAACGAGCGAGGGCTCGCCATCACAACAAGGTACCCCCATTAAGAACCCCTGAAATTATCTCTCAAAATTAACGATATATAGATAGAAAAGAGGCGCGATCTCTATGAATGCAATGGTAAAGTATAGCATCGAGAACTTTAAAGAGCTTTTGGAAGAGCTGGCCCGCACCAACAAGCCGGAATATCTTTTTGAGCTGGAGGACATGATAATCGGAGAGCTTACCAGGATCCTTTCGACCGACACCCCCGCCCTTGCCCGGCAAAAGATACTGGCCATCAAACAGAAAATGCTTGCCGAGATGCACTCCGAACCAAACGTTAAACCGCTGTTGAGGAGCTTTCAGACATCCATCGAAGGCGCCATCAGTTCAGCTTTACAATGCATTTAGTAGGACATTTCTCAATAGCAGTATTTGCCGCCCCCTGCTGGCACTTCTTGTAATCCGCCACGCTCGCCAGATTACCGGTCACCACAAAAGCCCCGTCCGGCGAGTTCTTTTCACAGAGCTTGCAGGCAATGCAGGCCACTTTGCAATTCTTGCGCGAAACCGCTCCTTTGTCCTTTGAAGAACATTTCACTATCACGTCCTGGTCGCAGGGTATAAGAGCGATTATCCGTGTGGGGCAATTCTTTACGCAAATGCCGCAGCCAGTGCACTTTTCGATATCGACCACCGCCACGCCGCTTTCAGCCACATGGATGGCGTCAAAGGGGCAGGCCTTTGCGCAGTCGCCAAAGCCCAGGCACCCGTAATTGCAGGCCTTGGGCCCGCAGTCCACCATGCGCGCCGCGGCGCAGGTCTTTATTCCCCGATACTCGGCTTTGTCGGCCGCGTTGGCCCTGGTACCGGCGCAAAAAACCTCGGCCCTCTTTTTGACCGAGGCGGAGGTTTCTATGCCAAGTATGGCGGCTATCTTGTCGGCAACCGCCTGTCCACCGGGCGGACAGCCCAGCCCTTCCAGACTGCCGTGTTCGGCTATTTTTTCAGCCAGCCCGTGACAGCCGGGAAATCCGCAACCCCCGCAGTTAAGGCCGGGCAAAGCGTTCATTATCTCTTCAACGCGCGGGTCTTCCCGCACTTTCAGCTTTTGGTTGGCGACCACCAGCACCACAGCGAAAAACATGGCCAGCAGTCCCATCGTAAAAATTGATATTAAAATTATGCTCATCCTGAAATTAACCCCGCGAATCCCATGAAAGCTAGCGCCAAAAGTCCCGCGATAATAAGCGTGATCGGCGCGCCCTTAAAGGCCTCGGGCACCGGCGCCCTGTCCAGTTCTTCTCGTATGCCAGCCATTATGACCAGCGCCAGGGTAAACCCTACGCCGGCCGCGAAAGCAAAGACCACCGTTTGGATAAAGTTATACTGCCTTAGCGCGGCAAACAGCGCCAGGCCCAGAATGGCGCAGTTGGTGGTAATGAGCGGCAGAAATATTCCCAGTCCGCGATAAAGCGCCGGGCTCGCCTTGCGTATGAACATTTCAACGAACTGCACCAGGGAAGCGATCACGATAATGAACGAGACATACTGCAAATAGCCCATGTTATACGGGATAAGTATGTAATTGTTGATGAGCCAGGTGGCCAGCGCCGCCAGCACCATGACAAAGGTTGTGGCCGCGCCCATGCTGACGGACTTTTCTATCTTGTTGGACACGCCCAGGAACGGACAGATGCCAAGAAAATACGACAACACGAAGTTGTTAACTATCGCGGCAGATAAGAATATTAATACCAGGTCCACAATTACACCTCACATGCCGGAGCAGGTTTTTTCTTCCTGTTCCGCAGCATATTAATACCGCCGATCATAAGGCCGAGCGTGATGAACGCGCCGCCCGGCAGTATCATAATGACCCACGGCTCAAACCATGAGCCCAAAATCCGCGCGCCAAAAACAGAACCATTACCCAGCAATTCCCTGACAGAGCCAAGCACCGTAAGCGCCAGGCTAAAACCAACACCCATCCCCAGCGCGTCTATGAACGAACGACCCACATTATTACGCGAAGCAAAGGCCTCGGCCCGGCCTAAAATGATACAGTTTACCACTATCAGTGGAACATACGGGCCCAGGGCCTTGCTTATGACGGGGAAATTTCCCGCCATGAACATGTCGGCCAGGGTCACAAATGTGGCAATGATGACCACATAGACCGGTATCCTGACCCCGGCAGGCACAAGACTGCGGACCATGGATACCACCACGCTGGAACAAATGAGCACAAAAGAGGTAGCCAGGCCCATGGCCAGGCCGTTTATGGCAATATTGGTCACCGCCAGCGTCGGGCACATGCCCAAAAGCTGCCTGAAGGTGGGCGACTCGTCCCACAGGCCTTTCGCAAAGTCGTACCAGAGAGTTACTTTGTTTTCAGCCAACCCTGCACCTCGTTGTTAATGATGTTCACGACCGATCGGGAAGAGACCGTGGCCCCGGTAATGGCCTGTATCTGGTAGTCGGTCTCGGGCTTCTGGTTCTTTACGTATTCAATGTTCCTGGATGTCGTAAGCCCCTTGAACTGGTCCATAAATTCCGGCGCGGCGATCTTGGCGCCCATGCCCGGGGTCTCTACCTGCTCCAGCACCAAAATCCCCGTCATCTTTTGCCTGGAAGCGTCAACTCCCACGATCATCTTGATGGTGCCCTGATAACCGGTCCCGGCCGCCTGCAGGGCATAGCCCGTCAAGTTGCCGTCTTTATCAAAGCACTCGTAGACATTCTCTCCGCTCTGCTTAAAGCTGTCCACATCCGGCAATACCTGATAAATGGCAGCCTTAAGGTTTTGTTCCCTGACCTGCGCTATTTTGGGAGCCGTAAGGTTATTGGCATAGACCAGCACCCCACCGGAAAGCAGTCCGACCAGGGTGAGCACCACTATCATCCTTACCGATTCTTTCATTTCTTCTTGCCTTTACCAAATATTTTGGGGCGTGTGTACCTGTTTATGAGCGGGGTCAGCGCGTTCATAAGCAGGATAGAGAACATGACGCCTTCGGGCAGTCCGCCCCAGGCGCGTATCACTATTACTATAATGCCGGCGCCAATGCCAAATATCCAGGTGCCCAGCCTGGTGACAGGAGTGGTGACCAGGTCGGTCGCCATAAAAAAGGCGCCTATCAACAGGCCGCCGGCCAGCACCTGAAAGAGCGGGCCCGGGTATTTAGCCGGGTCGATCAGCCAGAGTATTCCGCCCAGCGCCGCTACCGTGCCGACATAGGCCGCGGGCATGCGCCAGTCGATAATCTTTGCGAAAATAAGGAAAGCCCCGCCAATAAGCAGAGCCAAGGCCGAGGTCTCGCCGATGCATCCGCCCACATTACCGATGAACAGCTTGATGAGCGGAGTTCCCTCACCGCCGAATTTCCACAGGGTGAGCGGCGTGGCGGTGGTGGTGGCATCCAAAAATTTCCAGGTCTTCATAAAGGTCGGGAACGAGGCTACCAGAAAGCCGCGTCCCACCAGGGCCGGGTTAAATATGTTGTAGCCCAGCCCGCCAAACAGCACTTTGCCTATGGCGATGGCTACAACGGACCCGATGGCCGCCATATAAAGCGGCATTAGCGGTGAAATGGTAAGCGCCAACAGCAGTCCGGTAATGGCTGCCGAGCCGTCCATGACGGTGTTTTCTTTTTTCATGAGCAGGCACATCAGCCATTCGGTGACGACAGCCGTGACCACACAGGTAGCTATGACCATCAAAGCCGGCAATCCGAAGAAGATGACCCCTGCCAGCGATGCCGGCAGCAGCGCCAGGATCACGCCGTACATCATGCCCGGTACCGAGCCAAAGCCCTTGATATGCGGCGCGTGCGATATTATTAGTTTTGTTCCGCTCATTTGGCCGACTGCCTCATTTTCATTTTTCCATATTTTATCCAGTGAACAAGTGGAATGTTTGCCGGGCAAACATAGCTGCAGCTGCCGCATTCTATGCAGTCCATGCCCCCCCAGTCGTCAAATTCGTCATTTACATCGTGCTCGGCATAGGATGCCAGCCTGGTTGGCACCAGGAACATGGGACAATGGTCAACACAGCGGCCGCACTTTACGCAGGGGTATACTTTTTCTTCTTTGGCTTCAGACCTTGTAAGTACCAGGATCGAAGATGTCGCTTTTACAACAGGCACATCAAGCGTATCTTGCGTCACGCCCATCATGGGGCCGCCCATTATTACCTTGGCCGCGTCCTCGGTCAGGCCCTCGCACTGGCTGATGACATCCGCGAAAGTAGTTCCTATTCTTACCAGCAGGTTTTGCGGTTGTTTTACTCCGTTGCCAGTAACGGTTAGCACCCTTTCAATGAGCGGAAGCCCGGACCTGATTGCAGTATTTACCGCAATGGCTGTCGCCACATTGCTGACCACCACACCCACATCAAGCGGCAGTCCGCCGGATGGGACTTCTCTGTCGAGCACCGCTTTAATGAGCAATTTTTCTCCGCCCTGCGGATATTTCGGTTTGACCCTTACCACTTCGACGCGCTTCTGGCGCATAACTTCAATGGCGTCCGGCTTGTTGGCTTCGATGCCGATAATAAGGTTGCGCGCCCCCACCGCCTTCTGGATGGCCTGGGCGCCGGCGACTATCTCGTCGGGCATCTCCAGCATCATGCGGTGGTCGGCAGTAATGTAAGGCTCGCACTCACAGCCGTTAATGATGACAGTATCGATGGGCTTGTCCGCCGGGGGTGATATCTTGAAAGCGGTGGGAAAAGCCGCGCCGCCCATGCCAACAATGCCCGCCTCGCGCACAATTGACCTGATCTTTTCGGCAGAAAGGCTATTGAGCTCTCCGTGCGGCTTCATTGAAGGATCGGGCGTGTTTTGCGCGTCGGACTGGATGACAATGGCATTGTCCACCGACATGACCTTACCCGAAACGCTGGCATGTACAGGAGCGGATATCTTGCTTTTTGAGTCCCCTATCTTTTGGCCAAGCTTGACCTCGTCGCCAGCCTTGACCAGCGGTTCACACGGGGCGCCAAGATGTTGTGAGAGCGGTATCACAACCTTTTGGGGCGGCTGCGATTTTTTTATAGGAAGGTGTTCGGTCTTTTCCTTAAAATCGTGGGGGTGTATCCCCTGCTTAAATGTCTTCATTTTTGTAGAACCTTTGAATTTTAGCATATTTTGCTTTTTTGGACAACTGTAGCAAATCGTGTGAAATTGGCATGAAAATTGCTAGATAATATAGTATGAAGGAGAGTATAATAGGTCCTATGAGAAAGATCATCCTGATCTGCCTTGGTTTGATGCTTGCGTCAACTGTTTTTGCCATGGGCACAGTCCCCAACGGGGAGCCAATTGTTCCCACGCCCACCATAAGCTGGAAGAACAGCGTTGGAATGGCCGGCTCGGCCGACGGACAATTCTTCTCTCCCAAAGACGTCTTCGTAAGCGTCATCGGCGATATTTCAACCGGCCTGGGCAACCTGTTCGTGGCCGACAGCGGCAACAACCGCGTTCAAAGGCTTGACCAGGACGGCAGTTTTGTCTACCAGTTCGGCGGGTTCGGCACATCAAACGGCCGTTTCAGCAACCCCACCAATCTGGTGGTGGACTTCAATTACTACATTTTTGTAGTCGACAAGGACAACTCCCGCGTACAAAAGTTCGACAACCGCGGCAACTTCATAAAAGCCTGGGGCTCGTTCGGCAAAGAGAACGGACAATTCCAGGCCCCGCACGGCATAGCTATCGACAGCTGGAGCACCATCTATGTGGCCGACACCGACAACGACCGCATTCAAAAGTTCACCAGTGAAGGTGGGTTTTTGAGCTCCTTCGGCGGATTCGGCTACGGCATGGGTTTTTTCGACAGCCCCAGGGACATCGCGCTGGACAAGAACGGCTACATATATGTGGCTGACACAGGCAACAATCGCGTCCAAAAACTGGACGAGGATGGACGCCCGATATTTGCCATAGGCAGCAGCGGCAAGGGACCGGGGCAATTCTATAATCCGTCCGGCATTGCGGTCGACGATAAATACCTTTATGTCGCCGACACGGGCAACGCCAGGATACAGGTATTCGACAAGAACGGCGCTTTTCTTGCCTCCTATGGAAGATCTGGAGGCATGGACGGGGAATTTAACAATCCTCAAGGCATCTGCACAGGAAAGACCGGCTCGCTCTTTGTAGCTGACACCGGAAATCAGCGCATAGTCGAGTTAAAGGTCACTCCACAAGAAGAAAAGTAATATACATCTGCTAAAAAGTTGAACTATGTTGAACAAGTTTAAACATATACTATTCGTTATTGTATTTCTGTGCCTGGCGGCGGCCTGCACAACAGCATCCATCATGGACCTGCCGTTCGATCCGGTCTACATGACCGACGAGTTTGCCCTGAAGTTCACCCCCGCCTACCCTCTTGAGATCGGCAAGTTCGCCAGGATCCACCTTGAAACCTATATACCGGTAAAGGGCGTGGATGTTTATTTGTACTCTAATAAGAGGTTTAAGCTGCAGCTTGACGACGAAGTCTGGACCTATGTCTTTGAGGTGCACGACGGCCGCTATGGCTGGCAGCCCATGTATGTCTACCTGTGGCCTATCGAGGGAGAAGACCCCATTGTAAGAGAGGTCTGGTACCGTGTGTCCAAACCGGGCGTTACCGAGGACCAGTTCGTGCCGATACCCGTTGAGAGGTTGAGTGAGGTAACGGAGATGTTACCTGAAGTTGAGATGACATTACCTGAGCCAACACCTGAAGCTGAAGCTCCCAAGCCTGAGGAAGTCCCGAACGACTTGTCCCGAGTCCCATCGAGAGAAGCCGAGGGACTAACAATCTCAGGCAGTCAGATAATTTCGTTCAACAACCGCTCCGTCGAGGGCAGCCTGGAGGGGTACGCAACAGGGCTCAACCAGGAGAGGATATTGAAGATAAGCATAGCCGGCAAGGCCGACGGCACCGAGGTTGACGCTAATTTCTTAAGCACCTCGACCCTGGGCGTTACCGATGTCTCGACCGCCGAGGAGATCGTTTCCATTCGCTTAAAGCGCGGCGATACCGAGGCGTATTTCGGCGACTTCACAGGGGACATTTCGGACGTTGAGTTCGCGGGCTTTAACAAAGTACTTTCGGGAGTGCAGGTCACCGGCGACTACGACCGCTGGGGGTTCAAGGCCATTGCCTCATCCCCCAAGGGTGAGTCAAAACTCTACAAGAGCTACGGCAACAATTCCCAGGGCCCCTATTCTCTTGGATCACAACCGGTGGTCATAAACAGCGATCGTGTCTATGTTGACGATGTCCCGCAGGAGCGCGGCCGCGATTATGACATAGACTACAACGCCGGGACCGTCACTTTTAAAAGCCGCATCATCTCCGACGTTGAAAGGATAGTCATCTACTACGATTACCGATCGACACTGTACCAGCATTCGACTTATGCCCTGCGCGCCAAAGGGAAGCTGACTCCGGAAATAGAGATCGGTGCTACTTATCTGAACGATTCCGACAGCCTGGCCGACGCGGACAGCATTTACGCCGCAAGCTCTATCGAACCCAGAAGCCACTTTGTTATAGGCACGGACGGCAGTATTACTCTGGGAGAGCTGTTGAAGCTGGAAGGCGAAGTGGCCCTGTCAGAAAAAGACCCCAACATCCTGGCTGGCGGCGACACCATTCAGGGCAAGGCCGGCAAGGTCAAGTTGACCTCAAAGCTGGGGCCGTTCTCTTTGACCACACGCTATAAAAAAATAGGCAGTGGTTTTGAGCCTATCGCGCAGGCGTCGCCAAAGCTCAACCTTTTGGATTACGGGGCCTCGCTGGACATTGTGCCGGGATTTCCGTTGATAGCCAATCTTTATTATGACAAGCAAAAGTACCTGCAGGATGATGTTGAATACGAGTTCGAGAACAAGGGCATAAGGACCCTTATTACGCCGGAAAAACTGCCGCAGATAGAATATACTTTAAAAGATCAGCTTGAAAGCAACGACCCCATAACCGGGCAAAGCGACAACCGGCTGACCAACAACAACACCCTGCAGTTAACTCATCAAATGGGGACCTTTCAGACCACCCTGCGGGGCAACCTTGAAAGAAGGCTCAGCAAACTGCCCTCGGAAGAAGCCGTCACCTACAAAAAGTTGAACCTGGGACTAAGCACCGTGGGCATCGATAACATGACGCTTGCCGCCAACGTTAATTTGGAAGACAAAGAGGATTCCGTGGCGGGTGTTTCCGAGCTTTCCAACATAAAGGGATACAGCCTCAACCTGTCCATGACCCCCCGGCAGGAGCTGACCGTAAACGGCAGCATCAACTATGCCGACAACTCCGAAACGGGAATAACCAATGTTACCGAGCTTTCTTACAAGTACAAGCCTAACGATATCATAATGACCGACGGCAGTCTGTCGATCAATTCGCTGGACGAGGCCTTTGGCGATATCGATGAACGGGTCACCAAGAACGTGGGATCGTTTAAGCTGGAGGCGCGGCCCTCGAAAGCCCTGCGGTTGAGATACTACTATAAACCCAACAACACGGTGGTCAATCGGACCGGGCTTATGAGCTATAATAATGAAACCCAGCAGTTCGAGGCCAATATATTGCCTTCCAGCAAGACCTTCCTGGGCTATAGTTTGAAAAAAGGAACGGGCTTTACGGCCGACAAGACCGATTTCCCAACGTACGAAAGAAAACAGTCGATATCGGACACCACTTCAACCATCTATTCGTTCAAGGCCGCGCCTTCACGGTTCCTGTCTACGGAGATAAATTATATTATTGACGAAGGCACGGGCATGACGCTCACCGCCACGCCGGATTCTTACACAAAGGACAATACCAGCAACAGGGAAGTGAACATCACCATCAAGACCCCGCTCTCGGAGAAGTTCGCTGTGGACACCAGTTATTCTTACAAGACCTCGCAGACGGGCACTGGAGAATCTCAGAACAATCAGGTCGACAGCATAACGCAGACCGCGTCGCTCAAGCTGACCTGCAATGTTACCGCCAATCTTACGCTGACGGGAGCGGCGGCTTATACCAAGACCACCGATCTGCTGGCGGTGGACAACTCAGACACATACACCATCACCCCCACCCTGGGATTTATATACAGGTACAAGGAAAAGTTCAGGCTGGAAGGCGCCTACAGTTACGCCAGGTCCTTTGCCGGGGCCTCTACGGAAAAGACCAACTATTCGCTAAAGGCCAAATATGCCGTGGCCGAATACATTAATTTATCCCTCAAGGGCGAGCAGGAGATCAGCAAGAACCCTGATTACAAAACTACGGATATTTCAGGGTATATCGAGATCACTTTGTAATAGGCCCGACCAAACTCGGCCCTTACCGGACAAAGAGTATTCCCCTCGCCGAAACATATATATTTTGATATAATATATTAGAAGAAATTGCATGAAAAACCCAAAAAAAAGAACGAAATTAAAACCGCAAAAAATCGATGCGGCCCTGATAAAAACCGTAACGCAAAAGATAACTGATAAATTTAAACCGCAAAAGATAATTCTTTTTGGTTCCAATGCCTCTGGATCGCCCAACCAGGATAGCGATCTTGATCTTTTCATCATTATGCCTTCCTCCCTGAGAAGAGACGAAAGAAGCCGGGAAGTATCTAATCTCCTGGGCGATCGGCTTTTTCCTTTAGATGTACTGGTCTATACGCCCGATGAAATAGCCAGCAGTTTAAAAAGAGGGAATTCTTTTATAAAAGAAATCCTGGAAAAAGGCAAAATACTTCATGAGAGCTGATTCAAGTTATTATCAAGACTGGCTACAAAAAGCAGAAAACGATCTGAAAGCCGCCATTGGTATTCTTGGTTATTACGAGGATCCGCCGACCGATACCATTTGTTATCATTGTCATCAAACTGCCGAAAAGGCCTTAAAAGGTTTTTTGGTAAAAAATGGCGCAGGCAATCCAAAAAGCCATGACCTGATTGAACTGGTTAATTTGGCTGTTAATATCAACCAAAAATTATCCGAACACAAAGAAGATCTTGAGGTTTTAAACAAATATTTCATAGAGGCCAAATATCCATCTGATCTGCCCATCCCATATCCAAAAAATGAAGCTCAAGAAGCTGTAAAAAAAGCTGAAAAATTCTTAAGCCAAATTAAAATCTTATGCTCACGCTAGGCATCGACCCTGGCTCCGCCATAACCGGTTTTGGCCTGTTGGAAGAAACCGCCAGCTCACTTAAAATAATAGATTACGGTTGTATCAAAACATCCCCCAAATACACTGCCCACGAAAGACTGCACAAG
>JAHJBW010000061.1 GCA_018813405.1 Candidatus Margulisiibacteriota bacterium
CTGGAAAAGATACTTGACCGTTATTATGATTTTAGGCCGATATACGCCCATGAGGATCGCGAAGGGTTCGTTGGCTTTTTGGCGGATTTCAAACTGGAATATCCCCTTACACTTAGGGTCGCCGTAAATGACCAGCAGATAGATTTCATGTTCAAACCATAAGCCTCCGCGCGCCCGCGGCTAGAACATTATCACAAAGATAAAGACCGCGGTCGTGCCCAAACTCACCAGCACGTTAGCTCCGCAAATTTTTTCCAGGTCTTCGTCATCTTCCCAGAAGCTCATAAGCACCAAAGCTGTAAGGAAAAGGGAGACGATGAAGACTGGAAGGTAAATATAGAGGGCTTCTTCCCTGCCTAAAAGCAGGAAATTCAAATAGACCGCCCCCCAGCTTAAGATGCTTGCCAGAACATAAAGGTATGAAGCCGCCTCTCTCCTGAACCTTACGACCAGGTTCTTCTTGCCGCAGGCCTTATCAGCAGAATAATTTGGAAATTCATTCAGCAAGATAATGTTAAAGATCGACAAGCCGATGGGGATGGCCATTAAGCTGGCGGTCTGGCTGAAGGAGCCGGTCTGCAGATAAAATCCAGCAGTTATTGGAAGCCAGCTGTAGCAAAAGCCTATCCAGAGTTCTCCCAATCCCTTGCTCACCCAGCGGAAGGGCGGCGTTGAATAAAAATACCCGCCTACCACTCCCAACAATCCCAAAGGAAAGGTCCAGATGCCTGTCCTATAATCGAACTGCAAGACCAGCCCGATCAAAAGAGCCAGCGCCAAACACGCGAGCGATGCCCAGAACGGGGCATCCTGCTCGATGCGGCCGCTTAAGATCATGCGCGTGCCGCCGGCGAAGCGGTTTAAATGGACCCTTGCAGAGATCGAGTCCTGCTTCTGGTCCCAATACTCGCCAGCGTAATAAGTTGCCAGCATAATGAGCACAATTGCCGCCAGGGCAAGGACAAAAACCCCCCTGCTGAAAGGCATCCCGGTCTCATAGGCAAGGAGCGAACCCAGCGCGAAGGGAAAAAGGCCTAGCAGATGGAAAGGCAGGCGGGAAAGCGAAGCCCAGGCAAAAAGCTTGTCCGATTTCATGCAATTATTGTTGCATACTTAATGGCTTTAATCAACGAAAAATAAAAGCCGGGACAGAGTCCCGGCTTTATTATTTGATATATGCGATGGGTCCAGATGCGATCCATGGCATAGCTAATAGAACTACTTCATTATTTTTGGGGCAATAACTGCCACGTATACCCCAGCCAGTCCTACCAGAGCGTATACGGCCCTCGTAAGTCCTGGGACCGAGCCGCAAATTGCTTGTACCAGGTTGACTTCCAGTAATCCCACAAGTCCCCAGTTCAATGCGCCAACGATTACTAAAATAAGAGCGATCAGATTAAGTGCTTTCAATGCATCTCACCTCCTCTTTAGCAAACAATTATACAGCCCCGCGGGCTGATTGTCATGCGGATTATCCGCCATGCGCCAGGAAGAGCATTATGGCCAGGCCGATCAGAATAAATACCAGTTGTATCAAAGAACTCGATGGCCTGATGTCCTTGCGCAGTTCCGGGATAAGGTCGGAGGTGGCAATATAAAGGAAGCCGCCAGCGGTAAAGGGGACTAGGACCTGGCCGATAGTATCCACTTCTATGTTCAAAAACAAGATAACGAGGGCGCCCAGCACCGCGAACAGGGCTGAGCCAAAGTTAAAAAGAAGCGCCCTCAGCCGGCTGAAACCGCCGTGGACAAGCACCCCAAAATCGCCTATTTCCTGGGGGATCTCATGGAAGAGGACCGCCAGTGTGGTTGAAATGCCCAAGGGTATGCTGACAAGGTAAGTGCCTGCGATGACCATGCCGTCGATGAAGTTATGGAAGGCATCCCCAACCAGGTTCATTAAAGCGACAGGATGGGGATGCTGTCTTGAGGTCTCGATATGGCAATGCCGCCAGCAGATAAATTTTTCCAGCACAAAAAACGCCATTATACCGCTAAGCACATAGAACCCAAGGTGAAGGCTGAAGCCGAACTCATGGGAGGCCTCGGGTATCAGGTGGAAGAATGCGCCCCCTAAAAGCGCGCCTGCGGACAGGCTGACAAGGTAAAGCAAAATTTTATGGAGGAAATCTTTTTTGAGGGCCAGGGAAAATACCCCGACGAAAGAAACCAGGCTGACGACAAAGACAGAAACCAGCGTGAACACCCAGACCTTTACCATGGTGCAATTATACGCCTGGCGTTTAAGGTTATCAATAGATTTGCAAGGTTATTTCCTGGAGGTCCTTGATCAGCTCGTTCCAATAGCGGTTCGTCCCGGCCCGAGGAAAATGCTTTTGGAAGTCGGCTTCCCCGCTCTGGATGGCCAGCCAGGAGACGTAGTGGATGATGCGCATGCCGCGCAGTATGGAAATGAGGCCGAGGCTTTGGCGGGGAAAGTCGCGGAACAGTTCATAGCCTTTTAGGAGCAGGTCGAGCTCCTTTTCGCAGTTTTCCGGCTTATCGGGTAAAAGCATCCACAGATCCTGTGCCGGCGGGCCGAAGCAGATATCGTCAAAATCGATCATAAAAATACCCTCGTTGGGGCGGTGGATCAGGTTGCCCTTATGGCAATCTCCGTGGAGGAGGATAAATTCCTGGTGGTCGAATTTGGGCGCCGCTTTTTGTATGAACTGCTGGGCGATACTATGGAAAGTGTTTTTAAAATCGGGCAAAAGGTAATCTGTTGAATAGAGCAATTCAAGGTGATGTTTGGTGGCGATATCGGGCCGCCAGGTGATCCGGCTGCTTTTTTCGTGTTTTGCCCCGGCGATATGGACGCGCCCTATCAATCTGCCCAGCTCCAGCCAGGTATCCTTGTCAAATTCGTCGAGGGCGCGGCCGCCTTTTTTGGGAAATAGAGCATAGGGGATAGGAGAAGGCGCAGGAAAAGTAAAAAGGGTTTGGCCCTCAAATTTCAAGGGAGGAATGACAGGGATTTCTCTTCCATAGAGTTCATTGAGGAACGCGTGTTCTTCGAGGATCATGTCAAGGGTCCA
>JAHJBW010000062.1 GCA_018813405.1 Candidatus Margulisiibacteriota bacterium
AGTATCTTCATGATATGTTTCAATTATAGCGCACTTCATGATAAACTTACAGTATGAAACTGCCATTTTATTACATGGTTCGCTATCTAAAAAGGCTGATAAATAACCTGGCAAGATCAAGAAATATTCCCGTCGGTACCCCGTCGTCCCCTGAGAAGCACTATTGCAAGGAAGAAATCCCACGCCCACCCGCCCAAATCGAAATAACCAACGCCTGTAATCTGAACTGTATAATGTGCAACACCAAACAGTCCAAAAGGCCTGTCGGGCAAATGAGTCCGGAGACATTCACCCGCATACTGGAAGAACTATCAGTTATGGGGATCAAAACGATAAGCCTGCATACTGTCGGCGAGACCTTTATGTACAGGGACCTTGATACTTTGCTTGAAATATCGAGAAAACTTGGATTTGAAGTATGGATAAGCTCGAACGGCCAATTTCCGGAACACATCAAAAAGACATACTATCGATTCCCCGACCTCATAAAGACCTTTCGTTTTTCTATTGACAGCCCCAGAAAGGAAACATATGAACACATAAGGCGCGGGGCGTCTTTTGACAGGCTTATTGAGTCCCTTGAAACGGTCCATAAGATCAACAAAGGTAAACGGGATTATCATATAACTGTCACGATCGATTCGATATTGAGCATGATCAACATATTCGAACTGGCTGATTTCTTTAGAGTTTATACAAAATATTGCTGGCCTCATAATATTAACTTTCATCTTATAAATGGGCTTACACCCGACCCCGGATTTTTTAAGAAAGATTTTCCTTTCCCCAATATAGTAAGAAAGCTTATTCCCTGCAGCATGCCGTTTCAAAAGGTTAACTTTACCTATAAAGGCAATGTCAGCCTTTGTTGCCGGGATTATGATGAAGAACTTGTGATCGGCAACATTAAAGAAAGCCCTCTTTCAAGGATATGGAACTGCAAAAGGGCCGAAGAAATACGGTTCAAGCATCTAAACCCTGAAAAGCTGGATATCTCTCCGTGCAATAAATGTTATGGCCCTATACCATCTGTATCAAAAAGCGTTAATGAGTATATACATCATCAAATTTCAAAACAAAAAAGAATTTCTAATGAAGAGCTGGGGAACAAGGTGGTCGCATACCTGAATCGGATCGACAAGGACCTTAGCCCTGCTGGACAGGGACAGGACAAGATAGCTGTATAGACCTAAGAACCGCGAAGGAAGCAAGCGTAGTATATAGATATTCCTTAAAATCAACGACCGGTTTACCCGTTCTGATAGAATACAGAAAAGCCTCAAATTCTCCGCTATAGCCGCGATCAAGGCTGAGCAGGCTTTTCTTTCTGGCATTCCCTTCTTTGGCAAAGAACAAGCTTTTGAAATTGTCGATGACATATACCGAATTTCCGCTAAAAACCTCTACGCGCTCGCGGGGCAAAAGCCTGTCACCCTGTGAAGCGTAAAGGATGCTGGCAACCGAACCATTATCGAACTTCAGGTTGATTATCAAATTGTCCCTGCCGTTCTTTTGTGTGCTTTCTGCAAAGACCTGCACCGGCAAAGCCCCTGTCAATGCCTGTAAAAGGTCGATAAAATGACAGACCTCACCCACTACCCTGCCTCCACCCTCCTGCGAATCGTGGACCCAGCTCTCATCCGGCACCAGGCCAGCATTCACCCTGCAGTTTATGACCAAATCAGAAGCATTGCCAAGCAACTGTTTTGCCATAATTGTATGAGGAGCAAATCTACGATTAAATCCCACCATGAGCTGTTTATTGGAGGCGCGATAAGCGTTCTCCACTCTTTTAAGCTCTTCGGCGTTCATAGCCAAAGGCTTTTCAACAAAGACATGTTTTCCCGCCTTCAGGGAATTGATGACCATTTCGGCATGCAGATTGTGGCGCGTGGCAATAAATATGGCATCAATACTTTTATCCTCGAGCAGTTTTTGATAATCGGCAGCACAGTATTCAAAACCATATTTCTCGCCGGCATGCTGTGCCTTGAAGGCCTGTGCGTCGGCGATACCCGCCAGCCTGAACTGTGATATTTTTTTTAGCGCGGGTAGCATGCTTGTACTGGCATGTAATCCAGCACCGACAAGCCCTAGACTGATCTGTTTTACACCCGCCGGCTTTTTGGTGACGCCTTCAATAGTAATAGTCTCGACAGACTGCTTGTCCTCTTGCCCCTTGTATCCAATAACGACTCCCATATAGGATTCTTTCCCGTTGAGCAATATGTCGTAGACGCCCAGGACCTCGTCAATCTTTACCCTGTGTGTAATAAGTTTTTTTACGTTGACCTTTTTCTGGGCAATAAGCTCAAGAAAATATTCCATATTCCTCTGGGTAGTCCATCTTACATACGGCAGAGGATAGTCAATGCCCTTGTTCTCGTAAAGCGGGTCGAACTTTCCCGGCCCGGTGGCCCTTGAAACGATGACTTTGAGTTCTTTTTTAAAGAATTCCTGTCTTGGCACATCAAGCTTGATCATGCCGCAGGCGACGATCCGGCCCTGGTCGCGAGAAATCTCGGCAGCCATTTCTATGGGAGCATTGCTGTTGGCCCCGGCCATAATGAGCACGGCATCAAAGCGGGATGCCAGCTGAGAAAGATCATTTTTCCCAATAACAGCGGTCTCGTCAGCCCCAAGCCTTTTGGCAAGCTCGGCTTTTTCCGCATCTATGTCAATACCGGTAACCTTGCAGCCAAATGCCTTGAGCATTTGCACGCTGAGCTGGCCCAAAAGGCCCAGGCCGATAACCGCGACCTTTTCTCCAAAGGTAAGCCGGGCAAGACGAATAGCGTTGAGGGCGATGGATCCTACCCCTACAAAGGCCGCCTCTTCGAAAGATACGCCTTCGGGAATTTTTGTGAGCATGTTCTTGGGCACAAATGAAAGCTCGGAATGTGTAGCGAACCCGTCACCAAAGCAGGCGATCCTGTCTCCCGCCTTAATATCCCCCATGCCTTCTCCGGCCTCAAGCACGGTACCGGCAGAACTATATCCCAGGGTAACAGGGGAATCGAGCCTGCTCATAACAGCCTTGTAAGTATCGACAAGCCCGTCGATCTTGATCTTATTGATGACCTGTTTGACCAGGTCGGGACG
>JAHJBW010000063.1 GCA_018813405.1 Candidatus Margulisiibacteriota bacterium
ATGATAGGGCTTGAAACCGCGCTTCCACTGGTATTGACGTGTCTGGTGGGCGAGGAAAAGATGAAATTGCGAGACGTGGTGGCCAGGCTGAGCTATAATCCCGGCCGCATACTGGGGTTAAAAGGGAAGGGAAGCCTTAAGCCCGGGGCCGACGCGGACATCACCATAGTTGACCCGAAAGAAAAGCACATCATTAGCAAAGACAAGTTTGTCTCAAAAAGCTCTAACTCCCCATTTGTCGGGCGCGAGGTAAAGGGTGCTGTCAAATACACCATTGTGAAAGGCAGGGCTGTGGTAAAGGATGGGAAGCTTTCTTAAAGCGATCTTAATCGTTCTTGTTTGTGGTTTTTCACTTATAGCCATTAATTTTCTGGGAGGCTGTGGTGATAGCGTGCAGATATCCTCTATTACCGTTTCCCCCTCTTCTGTTACGGTTGGGCTTTCCAAGACACAACAATTCACTGCCACAGCCTATGACTCTTCCGGACGATCTTTTACTACCAGTGTTGAGTGGACTGTGACCGGCAGTATAGGATCAATAGACACCAGCGGTCTTTTTACGGCCGGTTCCAGCATGGCCAGCGGCACGGTTGTGGCATCGGCCAGCGGGGTGTCTGGCAGTGCGACTGTTTCTGTTACCAATGAAGGCTCGGTAAGCGGTACTATCTCTTCTTCAGCGGGGGAACATGTTGCAAGCATCAGCATAACTATCACACGCAGTGGGACGACCAGCGGCTTTTCTTCGACCACGGTCTCTGACACAAGCGGGCGTTATGTTTTCCCTTCTGTCCCGGTCGGGGACTATGACGTGGTGACCGCGGCGACCATGCATTATCTAGGTTCTTCCGCCGAGGTAAGTGTTTCGGTGGGAGAGACCACCACCCAGAACATCACTCTTAGCGACAGGTTCACGGTCTCATCGCAAAGCTTTATCGGTACTCCGATCACCATTTCTGGTACCATCACCAATAATGGGACAGGTGAGGCCACAGGTGTTACGGCCGTTTATATGTTCTATAATCTAGATGGGCTTTTTGAGGGATCTGCTACTGCCAACCTTGGCAGTATCTCGGGCCTTGCCTCCAAATCCTTTGTCGTTATTCCGACCCCTTCGGTCTACAGTTATTCCTCATATACTCGCACCATCTCTGCCACAGGGTATTGATCGATGGATCCCGGCCAAACCATCGCCAGCACCTATCTTTCCAAGCTCGGCTGGGCGCGTGAATGGAGAAGGAACCTCAACCGCGAATTGTATCCTGCCGCGCGGAGGGAAGACCTGGAAGAAAAGGAGCGGCAAGTCGACCGCTTGGAAGAAGAGGCCGAGGCCTACTTCTCGACCGAGTACGAAATACTTAGAAAACAAGATACCCCCGAAGCCAAACAGGCGCTTCGCTCCATCCTCAACATGCTGGGACACCGCACCGACCTGGGTTTCATTGGCAAAAGGATAGTGGACAGGATAAGAAGAACGAGCTAAATGACAGGGTCTTCGAAATCGTTGGGATCTTCAGGAGACGGCGGGTCCACCTCAGATAATTCAAGGCTTAGCGCCCGCAGAACAATGATTGGCAATGATATCGGCAGGGTGGCTATAGTCAGGGCTTTAAATGCCATCTTCGGCGCCAGCTTGAGGGCATCTCCGGCAAGGTTCTCGACGCGCCTTATGGCAGGCCTGACCAGCCTGGGGATATGAAAACCGCTTGTTAAACCGCGTATTATGCTCATAATTGATCTTCGTCATGCCCCTGAAATAATTTCACAAAAAAAATGAAATTTTATATAAACCTGCCCGATAGTGAATAAGAGGAAAGAAATTAAATGAGGCCACAAAAAGCAACATATAAATTCATCGATGGGAAAAAATATCAAAGATTTTCTCCAAATACTGCCATCAGAAAAGGTCAATTTTTGATGACATTGCGCGCGAACGACCTTGTTGAGCGACATGATCCAGACTTGCTAGCTTCAAAAGCAGATCCGTCTTTCATGCCGGCAGAATTAAGAAGTACCTTTTCTGGCCTTGGCGTTACGGCAGTGGCCATGAGGCTTACTGTATCAAAGCGTTTTGCCCAGGGGCATATAAGAATATGGGTATTAATGGAGAAGACCGAAGCGCGTTTGACCGGAGTCGATGAGGCGGGGGTGTTTTCATTCATCCCTTCAGCAGGCGCGCTATATCTAGACCTTGAATCCAGACTTTATTTGCCGCACGGCCTGCAGGATAGTCGATCGGTAGAACAGGGCTTTTTGAGGCAGTTCTATGCCTGGTTAAGGGCAGAGGAGCCAGCTCCAGGCCCCCTTGACTGGCTTTGTTGCGGCAATGTGATCGATCTGCCCTGCGTGGAGGGGTTTAATGTCGCATTAACAGGCAAAAACTTAAGGAGTGGTCTGGCCAGACTGGAGTTCTTTAACAGGGGGACTGATTGCTGTGTGCGGTACCGGCTTGCTAATGGTGTGAATATGTCTTATGTTATCGCCCAAAATGGCATGATCCTTGGCAATGATACTGTCTTTAATATTAATGGATTAGCCCATAACGGCGGAGCCTTTAACCGAAAAGCCATGCAAGCCTATCTTCATGGCAAAACAAATGAATTGCCAGGAGCCGGGGTTATCAGGTCAGAGAAGGGTGTTAGAAGCTTTCATGTAAGCAGTGCCTGGGGAATGAAGGTCGTAGTTAGGGACAATAAACTAGAACTGGCTACTCAATATTGGGTGGTGCCAGAGTGTTGTAACGGCAGGGGAAATGGCCATGGCGATCGAACCATAAAATTGAATGTTTTTGAATCCGATAAAACAACCCCTGTTGGATACGCTTTGATCGATCCGGAAGTTGTCAGGATAAGTGACAAGCCCTTCAGGTTACAATAGCCCTCGATGCAGTCCCTGTGCCCTTGCCATGTCGAGCACAGCCTTGAACCCCTCGTTCTGGCAGGGGATGCTCAGATAAGTATTCTTTGACACATCATTGGCAATGAATTTTATGACAGCCTCACTTCCGGCAATGTCGTTGGGCAACACGAGATGCCTGACCAGCACTCCCCGATATGCCAGTCCCCCATCAACTATCAGATCACCGACCTGTCTGTGCATCTCAAGTACGGAGGCTTTTGAATAGCTGCTGGCCAACACGGGCAGGTAGATATCGATCAGGCCCTCCAGCTGTTTGATAACTTCGAGAGAATCATTGGCGTCGCTATTGTAGACCAGCGGTATCTTAAGCCCTTTTTCCGCCGCGAAAAACAAGGCTTCAAGTATCTGTACTATCTGGCGGGAGGGAGAGATAAGATTGATGTTGGGACAGCCTTTCTTTTGAAGTTCTAGCATGGCATCGGCCAGTTCCATAAGAGATATCTCTTTGCCGTCCTGGCCGGGATCGGCAAAATTAATTGTGCCCGAGCCGTATTTGCCAACCAGCACCCGTTCTTCCCCAAAACGCGGAGCATAACCGGAGATGAACGGCCGTTTCCCTGCCTCAGGGTCCTTTATCAAATTGTTTA
>JAHJBW010000001.1 GCA_018813405.1 Candidatus Margulisiibacteriota bacterium
AGTATACTTAAATGTATAATCTTACTATTATAATTATACCATAGAAGGGGAGATTTCTGTGAAAAATCTGGTCTTTGGGCTGGCAGCCTCCGTTTTATTGGCGACCTCAGTTTTGGCCATGGGTTCATCCCCTCCAGTGGTAGGACTGCCGCAAGGTCTGGTCATGAAAGCCTCCCCTCAGGTAATTGAAGAAGTCAAACGGATCGCCACCAGGCTATATGAAGAGGGTGAAGATGCCTATAAGCAGTATCAGGGCAACTGGACGATAACTACGCTGGATATAGAGAACAGGGACAACATTATTGTCGAGACGCCTTTCAACCGCGCGGTGAACTATTGCTATATGGCCATGCTGGAAGCATCGCAGGGTACATACGACAGGTCCCAGCCCAGGACCGTGACCAATAATGAAATAGCGGCATTTTTTGACCAGCCCGCAATATTGGGCATTCAGGCTGTTGTATATATCGGATCCCCGGGCGAATCCAGCAACTACACTGCCGTCCTTTACAAAAACAAGGGTCCCATCAAGCTGAAAGCCGGGTCACAATGGCAGTCGTCGAATTCCGAGTTTTACCCTGACATGCCTAAATACAGGTCGACCAACAGCTATGAATTTGATATTTCCGGCTGTACGTCCACTGATGTGCTTGAGCTGGACATAGTCAAACACCCCGAAGGCCAGATACTGGATGTTAATTTTGATCCGCCAAAAGATGTGTTCAAGATCGACCTGTCTGGTATCTGGTAGGAGCTTCTTTATTTGACAGGGGCATGCCGGTGATCTATATTAATATAGACCTAAATAAGGGAGGAAGAAAATGTTAAAGAAATTATTGAGTATATTCGTTGTTTCTGTCCTTATGATAGTTACTGGAAGCGTGGTCCTGGCCACCCCCAACGGAAAAACACTTACTGCGGGTAAACTGGGCATAGATACGGGTTTTAAGTATATTTCGTCCGGCAATACCAGGACACTGCTGGTCCCTTTCATTGTCGGGTATGGTTTCAATGACAGCCTTGACGGATTTGCGGGTATTTCAGACGGAGGCTTTGGTGTCAATTCATCATCAGGCCTGTATATGTCGATCAAATATCAGGCTCTCAAGGGCAATAATAAGGGCCTGGACTTGGCATTTTCAACTCCCCTAACTTTTGCTACCATCAATAACACTTCGGTGACCCAAATAGGTTTGATAATGAACCTTTCTCAGGACATGTCAAATTTTACCCCCATGCTAATAACAGGTCCCACGCTTGTTTCTGGCACTAACATCTCGCAGATCATTGTGCCGTTTAGTCTGGGACTGGTGTTCTCACCGTTCCAGAATTTTGATGTCTATGGCACGGCAGGCACGACTTTTGGAGGTACTGCCACCAGTTCTCCTTTTATGGTATTGATGGGTGTTGAGATAAGGCCTTTTTAAGCCAGACTAAAGGTACTTGTTGACCTCATTGTCCTCGATGATCTTGATATCCTGTTCAACAGGGGTATTGCCTTCTATATTATAGATCGCCATTATGGTGTTCTTCAGGTCATACAGGCTTACTATCATCATTCCTTTAAGGTGCTTCAGCTTATGGGTCATAATATCCTTTTCCGAGGGAATCGGAAAAGATGCCGATGGGTGCGAGTGATAGAAACCCATCACCTTCATATTGTGTTTTTCAAAATAGCTATGTACTTTTATGATCTCGCCGTCAGCCAGAGCGAATTCTTCTTTTTCAGAAAAATGCAGGAAGGCCAGGTTAAAGACCGGGTAGATGCCCAGGATCAGGTTGTCTCTGCCTCCCAAAAAACCGCCTGCCTCACTGGGATAGGCTTCCTGACAATGCTTCACTATGGTCTCGAAATGCTTTCTGGTTATTATGTACATACTACCATTTTAACGCTTTGGGAAGAAAATGTGAAATCAAAGTCAGATTTTGCCGATCATAAGATATAAAATATGATCAGTCTCAGGGTCCTTAAATAAGGTAAAATAATAGTATGAAAGACATAGACGCTCTATATATTCCAGAAATAAGAGAAGAGATCGTAAAACTGGGGCTTAAACCATTCGCGGCTTCGCAGATCTTTCACTGGATACACCAGAAACAGGTCCGCAATTTTGAGAAGATGAGCAATCTGTCGAAAGAGAACCGCGAACTACTTTCAAAGAGCTTCTTTCTTTCCGATCTTATTGTGGAAAAACATCAGAGATCGAAGGACGGCACGGAGAAATTCCTGTTCAAACTGCACGACGGCAACCACATCGAAACGGTCCTGATGGACGATGAAGACAGAAAGACCGTTTGCGTCTCCACCCAGGTTGGGTGTCCCCTTGGCTGCTGTTTTTGCGCCACCGGTTCCACCAAATTCGCGCGCGATCTTAATGCCGCCGAGATAATAGGGCAGGTGGAGCAAATGGCGCGGGTCAACAATGTGGTCTTTATGGGCATGGGCGAACCATTCTTGAACTACGACAATTTAATGAGGGCCATTAGGATACTCAATTCAAAAGATGGCCTTAACATTGGCGCCCGAAAAATGACCGTCTCGACCGCCGGCATTCCTGACAAAATAATCCGCTTTGGCAAAGAAGGTTTGCAGGTAAGATTGGCTGTCTCGCTCAATGCCGCCAACAACGAACTGCGCTCAAAACTTATGCCCATAAACGAAAAGTATCCCATCAACGAACTCGTTCACGCTATCCGGCAATACAATAAAGAAACTGGCCGGCGGGTGACATTTGAATATGTCATGCTCAAAAAGATCAACGACAACCTTGACGATGTTGAAGAGCTGGCCGCGCTGTGTGACAGGGTAAAGGCAAATGTCAACCTTATCCAGCTTAATCCGCACGACAAATGCGCCCACGAGCCATCAAAGCCAGAATGCGTCCGGGCGTTCAAGGAAGCCCTTTCCGAAAAGGGGATAGAGACCGTTATCAGGATAAGGCGCGGAACGGACATTTCTGCCGCCTGCGGACAGCTAAAGGGACGGCCATGATAAGGCTTGCCGTTTTTGACGTTGACGACACTCTTACCCGCGAAGTATCCATTTGGGAACAGCTTTACTACGAAATAGGAAAATGGGATACCCATGGTAAGATTTATCTTGATCAATATTTTAACGGGGAAATAAGCTGGGATGAATTTGCCTGCCTTGACGCTCGGGAATATGCCGGACACCACCAGGACATCATTGTTCACGCGGCCCAAAAGCTCTCATATATAAACGGCATTGAGGAAACCTTCCGGACGCTCAGGGGGCGGGGTGTTGAGATCGCGTTCGTTTCCAGCACGCTTTATCAGTTTGCCGCCTGGCTGGCCGAAAGATTCAAGGTCAGGCACTGTTATGCCAATCCGCTCGGGACCGATGAGAAGGGCATACTGAACGGCAAAATAGATCTTAAAGTAAAAGCACACAGCAAAGACATGGTCATGAGACGGCTTAAAAAAAAGCTTGGCCTTGATACGCGTCAAGTCGCGGCGGTGGGGGACTCTCTGCTTGATTTTTCAATGTTCAAGGAAGCAGGGACATCGATATGTGTTGCTCATGCCCCGGACCAGGTCAAACAAAAGGTGGACCATGTTCTGCCATCCGATGATCTGACTACTCTTTGTGCTATAATAACAGGTTAAAATCATGACCGAAAGAGCGATCATTAAACTGGTAGACCTGAAGCCTGGCCAGGAAGGCAGGGTTGTTTCCATAGACGGCGGGAACAGGATAGTCGACCGCCTGCGCGCCCTTGGCATAAGGGAAGGGCTGACCGTCAAAAAGATCAGCGCCATGATATTGTGGGGGCCGGTGTCCGTAAAGATAGGCAGTACCACGCTTTCCATGGGCCATGGCATGGCTTCCAAAATAGTGGTTGAGGTATAACATGCGAAAGATCCTGCTAATGGGAAACCCCAATGTTGGGAAGTCCGTCTTTTTTACCAGGCTTACCGGCACTCAGGTAATGACCTCCAACTATCCCGGCACCACCGTTGAATACATCCGCGGATTTATGCTGCTGCCTGACGGAGAAAAGGTCGAGATAATAGATGTCCCTGGGACCTATACGCTTGAGCCCACCTGCAAAGCCGAGGATGTTGCCTGCGAAATGCTCAAGGAATCCGTGGTGGAAGGATTGAAACGCGGGGATGTGGTCGTTAATGTGGTTGATGCCACCAACCTCGAGCGCAATTTAAACCTCACCCTTGAATTAATGGAAAAGGGCGTGCCAATGGTGGTTGCCCTGAACCTCTGGGATGAAGCCAGGCACAACGGTATAAATATTGACCTGGAAAAGCTTTCCGAATGGCTGGGCATTCCCGTGGTGCCGACAGTTGGAGTAACGGGAGAGGGATTTGCCAGGCTTATAGCGAAACTTTATTCGGCCAGGGCGCCGAAGGCCAGGAAACATTCCAAAGAACAGCGCTGGAAAGAGATAGGAGAGCTTATAGGCATGGTGCAGACCATAGAGCATCGGCATCATACCTTCCTGGAATGGCTTCAGGACCTGACCATCCACCCCAAGACAGGCATACCTGTTGCAGTTATTGTCGGTTACCTTTCTTTCAAGGTCATCCGTTTCATCGGTGAAGGGCTTATTGCTTATGTCTTTGACCCTCTCTTTGAATTTATCTACACTCCAATGATAATGCAGGCAAGCAATTGGCTTGGCTCCACCGGTTTCTGGCACGACATTCTTGTCGGCAAGCTTATTGGCGGGCAGATAGACTATGTTCAGGCCTTTGGTGTGTTGACAACGGGGCTGTATGTGCCGCTGGCCATGGTCTTGCCCTATGTCATATCCTTTTATCTGATACTGGGACTGCTGGAAGATTCCGGCTACCTTCCGCGCCTGGCCGTCTTGATGGACAACCTTCTTCACAGGGTTGGCCTGCACGGTTTTGCTATTGTACCCACCATACTGGGATTTGGCTGTAATGTTCCCGGCATACTGGCCACCAGGATACTGGAGAGCAAGCGGGAACGGTTTATCGCCTGCACACTTATTTCGATCGGCGTTCCCTGTGCCGCTCTGCAGGCCATGATAATTGGCGTACTTGGCAGGCATGGAACGCTTCCTGTCCTGGCGGTCTATGGCTCGCTGGCCGTTACCTGGCTGGTGCTGGGATTGGTCCTCAACAGGACTTTGCCCGGCTTTTCCCCTGAGCTTTTATTGGAAATACCACCATATAGAATGCCTCCGCTTAAGACTGTCTGGAAAAAACTGTGGTGGAGAATAAAAGGATTTCTGAGAGAAGCGGTCCCGATAGTTCTGGCGGGTGTTTTTGTGGTGAACATACTCTATGTCCTTGGGTTGTTCGAGGCCCTGGCCAATTTTACCGCGCCGGTCATTACCGGTTTGCTTGGCCTGCCCAAGGAGGCGGTCACGTCTATAATAATAGGATTTCTGCGCAAGGACGTCGCGGTGGGCATGCTGGTACCCCTGGGGTTGTCCGTCAAACAGCTGGTGGTCGCCTGCATTGTCCTTTCCATGTTCTTTCCCTGTATAGCGACCTTTATTGTTTTGATAAAAGAGCTGGGGTGGAAGGACATGCTAAAGTCCACGGCCATAATGGTGGTCACCGCGTTGACCGTAGGAAGCTTAATTAACTTTCTTTTTTAGAACAGCCAGAGTATTTTTGGGTTGGAATTGAACGACAGCTGTACGCCGTAAGAAGAATTGTTGTTGAGCAGTGCATAAAAATCCAGCCGCATCATCTTATTTAATGCCACTCTACCGCCAATATTAAAAGAAGGGTTTTTGGCAAGGTCAATTTCCGGCAGGAGCCTGAAGTTGTTCAATAGTATCCATTCCGTACCCACCAGGAAATGAAAATTCGTGGTGTTGCCCATATTATCAATTGAAATAGCCGCGCTGGGAAGCAAAGGGGTGTTCTTGCTGAATGACGGATAGGTGCTGGTAAGATAGGCTTTCACATAGCTCTGGCTGGCAAAGCCGACCGTTCCGCCGAGCGCGATGGAAAGCGGAGTACCGTTGGAATAGTTCCATAGTTTGTACTTGATATTTAGGTCCAGCGGCGTTTCCTGCGGCGAAAAGAACTTTGACATGCCAAGCTCCAGATTGTTGACGGGACTGCCGTTCAAAGAGGCGTTCAGCGCCCCGTATCCCTGCCAGGAAGCGATACCAAGCGAGCCGTTATAATCGTGAGCGTCGATCACGTCGGCATTGGGCATGGTAAGCAGTCCGGTTGGGCCGAAGATGTTGGGGGCGGCAAGGGAAAAATTGCAAATTAAAAAGGACAAATTAATAACAAGGAATATTTTTTTCATAATTTAAAGTATAGCAAGCCGCTTGGTGATTGACAAGGCAGGCTCTGACCTGAAAGAATATATAGGGAGGATCAATCATGCCAATATATGACCTGAAGTGCGAAGATTGCGGCGAGAAATTCGATGTCAGGGCCTCTCTGGAAGAAAAAGAAAAGAAAAAGGACGCCAAGTTCAATTGCCCGGCCTGCGGATCGAAGAAAACGGCCTTTAAGTTCAATGTTTTTTCTTTTTTCAGAAAAGAACCTGTCTCAAAATGCTCTTGCAGCTGCGAAGATAAGGACAACAGGTGTTGCGGAGGGTAATAAATGTTTTATATGTTTGAAAAGTTCGCTAATTGGCTGGTCTATGGTGTTTTTGGTATCGATCCGGCCAGCCGCCTGGGGGCCAGTTTCCACTTTTTCATTTATGATTCCGTTAAAATACTGGTACTGATCCTTTTTGTTGTTTTTCTGATCTCTTTCCTGCGCACCTTTTTCCCCGCGCACAAAATAAAAAAACTGTTGTCCAGGGAAAAGTGGGGGATCTCAAATTTTATCGCGGCCTTTTTCGGGGCGATCTCGCCTTTTTGTTCCTGTTCTTCCATACCTCTGTTTCTGGGCTTTATTGAGGCGGAAGTGCCTCTTGGTGTGGCTTTTTCCTTCTTGATAACCTCTCCGCTGGTGAACGAGGTCGTGTTTGTCATTATGGGCGGCATGTTTGGCTGGAAGCTGGCTTTCATATACGCGTTGACGGGGATATTGCTGGGTGTGATAGGGGGAATGGCGCTGGGCAGGCTTAAAATGGAGGACCAACTGCTGGTGGGCGAGGGAAGGACCATAAAAGAGCAATACCTTCCGCAGACATTTTCCGGCAAGATCGAATATTCTTTCAGGGAATCTATCAGTGTTTTTAAAAGGCTTTTCATTTTTGTGGTCGTGGGGGTTGGCCTTGGCGCTTTTATCCACGGCTATATTCCCCAGGAGATATTCACGCAATATATCAAGGCTGACAATATCTTTGCAGTGCCCATCGCGGTACTTGTTGGTGTGCCGATTTATGCGGGCTGTTCCACCCTGGTGCCCGTGGTATTTGCCATAACTACCAAGGGCGTTCCCCTGGGCACCGCCCTGGCATTTATGATGTCGGTAGCGGGGCTTTCATTGCCCGAAGCGCTTATCCTGAAGGGCGCCATGAAGATGAGGCTTTTGGCCGCATTTTTTGCCATGGTGTCATTTGGCATAATACTGGTTGGATATCTGTTCAATTTTTTGCTATAATTCCATCACAACTGGAGGTTTTTGACCATGAACAAGAAAAAAATACTGTTGGCGGATGACGAGCCGGAAGTTCTTGACATGCTGAAGATCAGGCTTCAACCTCTGGGATTTGATCTGCTCTGCGCCGCTAACGGCCAGGAAGCATTAGATATCGCGAAAAAAGAACTGCCGGATATAGCCGTCCTGGATATAATGATGCCCAAAATGGACGGATATGATGTATGCAGGAACATGAAGGCGGACAAAAAGACTTCGCATATCCCGGTTATCTTTTTGACAGTACTGGGGGATCCGGAGGAAAAAGAGGCTGGCCTGGAAGCCGGTGCTGAAGCTTTTATACAAAAACCGTATGAACCGTCGGTCTTTATCGAAGAGATCAAAAAGTTACTGCAAAAGCATTCATCTGAAGGCAAAAGCTGAGGCAGGAGCTTTTTTGTCCGGGCTTTCCCCAGTGGTTATGTTCACAAAACCGGGAAAAAGTTTCACGGGATTTGTGCTATAATCAAATAACCAAACAAAGGGGGAATGAAAAAATGGTGTCGCTAAAATCTGCCGCTAAAGATGTTGTTGACCGCGCCAAGTCCGATGATATTCGCTTTGTTCACCTGCAATTTACCGACATTCTGGGGGCCATTAAATCAGTGGCCATTCCTACCGAAAGGCTGCAGGATGTCCTGGAAAAAGGCATCTGGTTCGACGGGTCTTCCATTTTGGGCTTTGCCCGCATATGCGAATCGGACATGATCCTGGTGCCCGATCCTTCTACCTACCAGGTAATACCCTGGAAGTACGACGGAAGAAAGGCCGGCCGCCTTATTTGCGACGTGCACACCCCGGAAGGCAAACCTTTCGAGGGCGACCCCAGGTCGATCTTGAAGAAAGCCGTCAAAGAAGCAAAAAAGCTCGGCTACAACTTTAATACCGGTCCGGAAGTGGAATTCTACCTTTTTGAAAAACAGGACGGCAAAATAACAACTGTTCCCCATGATATTGGCGGCTATTTCGACTTTAGCCCCCGGGACCTGGCCTCGGAAGTGCGCGAGGACATCATTTTCGCGCTCGAGGCCATGGGCATGACCTCTGAAATGTCTCATCATGAGGTCGGTCCTGGCCAGCATGAGATAGACGTAAAGTATTCCGACGCCCTGCATTCCGCCGACAATACCATTACGCTAAAATACGTCATCAAATCTATTGCCAGCCAGCATGGGCTTTACGCTTCGTTCATGCCCAAGCCGCTGTTTGGCGAGGCCGGCAACGGCATGCACGTGCATCAGTCGTTGTTCAACAACGATGGCAAGAACGTCTTCTATGACGCGAAGGACAAATATAAGTTATCCAGCCTGGCTTACAGCTACATGGCCGGACAGTTATCTCATGCCCGTGCCATGGCGGCCGTGCTTGACCCGACTGTCAACTCTTACAAGCGCCTGGTTTCCGGTTATGAAGCGCCGGTCTACATTTGCTGGGCGCAGATAAACAGGTCGGCGCTCATCCGTATCCCGCGCTATTCGCCGGGCAGGGAACAATCTACCCGCATGGAGCTGCGATGCCCGGACCCATCATGCAATCCGTACCTGGCCTTTGCGGTCATGCTTAAATGCGGCCTGGACGGAATAAAAAGGAAAATGACTCCTCCCAAACCTGTGGAAGAGGACGTATATAAGATGAAACCACAGCAGTTGAAAGAACGCGGCATTCATATGCTGCCTTTTTCCATAAAACGGGCCATTGAAGAAATGAGCCAGGACAAGGTCATCAAGGAAGCCCTGGGCCCGCATACTTTTGGTAATTTTATAGAGGCCAAGCTGGCCGAATTTGACGATTACCGCATGCAGGTCACGCCCTGGGAAATGGAAAGATACCTGGAAGCAATATAGAAGCTTTTTTCAAATCAGTTTATTTGAAGGCGGAAAATCGATTTTCCGCCTTCTGTTTTTCTGCTAATATAGTACGAGAGAATAGGAGGACAATCCCATGAATTTAAAGAAGATCGCTTTGATCATAGGCATGATTATACTTGCGCTGGTGGCTTTCCGTTTTCTTGCCATTATCTTTAAGCCCAAAGAGGTCCAGCAGGAAAGGGTTGTTTCGGTGATTACGGCGCAGCCAAAAGAAGGCAGGGTCCAGGAGAAGATAACCCTTACCGGTGACGTAAAAGCCCTGAAAGAAGTAAGCGTACGCCCCAGGGTGGCCGCCCGCGTGGCCGAGATATACGTCAATGAAGGCGACTACGTCAAAAAGGGCGACAAGCTGATGTCCTATCTTTCCGGCATTGACGACAAGAACGATATCTACGAAGACATGATCGTGCGCGCGCCCATAAGCGGAGTGGTCGGCATGAAACTGGTAAAGGTAGGGGACCAGGTCTCGACCTCGGTAAATTCCCAGCCCGCGGCTGTTTTTGTGCTTTACAATATTGATGAGGTCAGGGTGGAAGCGGATGTCCCCGAAAAATACTATTCTTTCGTGCGCAAGGGCACTCCCGCCCAGATAACACTTGATGCTTTGCCGGGCCAGGAATTTAACGGCAAGGTCAATATTAAACGTCCGGTCATTGATCCTCAGACCCGGACCGCCAGGATAGAAATATCTATCGCCAACGCCAGCCGAAAACTAAAGCCGGGCATGTTTTCCAGGGTCTCCCTTATAATAAGGCAGAACGGCACCGCCCTTGTCATTCCTTTTGATGCCGTGCTGGGAGATGACGGAAATAAATATGTCTACACGGTTTCCCCGGACAATACGGCGCACAAAAGAACCGTTGCGCTCGGGCTCCAGCAGGACGGCCAGGTGGAAGTGCTCTCAGGGCTTTCCGCGCGGGACAGGATAATTGTTGTCGGGCAGGCAGTTGTTAAAGAAGGCGGTAAAGTAAAGGAAAACGGAAATGATTAAATTCTTTGTAAACCGCCCGCTTTTTACCCTGGCGGTCTATTTGATATTTGTCATTATAGGCTTCTTTTGCCTGAACAGACTGCCCCTTGATTTTATGCCTGACATTTCCATTCCCACGCTTACTATCATCACGACCTATCCCGGCGCCAGCGCGGAA
>JAHJBW010000064.1 GCA_018813405.1 Candidatus Margulisiibacteriota bacterium
AGCAAAAAGAAAAGCACCAGCGCGTTGCTTAGTGTTATCCCAGCGTGGACGACCTCAAAATAGGCGGAGTTGATGGAAAACGCCAGCGAAAGGATGAAAGGTTTCCATTTCGAGCGGCTGAAAAGATAACAGCATAATATATAGAAAAGAACAATGTTTACCGCGTGCATGAAAATGTTAAGGATAATGCTGGGGACAATGTTGTCATAACCGAACATTTTATAGTGAGTATAAAGGATAAGCTTATACATGGGCATAAAATGTTCGTTGTGGGGTTTTATCAGATAGTTGATGCTGACACCCTGTTTCTCAAAGACGCTCATTATATCCCGCTCGTCGCTCTGGAACTCGTTATTGAATATGACCGGGCTCCAAAACACGATGACCACCAGAGCCAGAACGATTATTTGCCAGTATTTTCTTATCATCTTTTTCTCTCCTGTCAGAGAAATAATATCATATTTCTTTGGCGGTGAATGAAATTTCTTTTCTGTTCATACGATAATGATATGTATGAGCAAATCTATCAATCCAGTCAGAGGATATCGGCCCAACAGGCTAAACGGCAGTGATCTCGTACCGCCCCAAAATCCTTCAGGGCGCTATACAGGCGTGTTCGCCTTAAGCAGTGTAAAGCCCTCTGAATTTAAATATCAGCTTTTCAGGCTGTTCCATGAAGAGATCAAGGTTTCTACCGACAAGCTGGACCCAACAGCCGATCTGGACGCGAAAGATGTATTTCTTCGCTCCGTAACATTGGCGCTAAATTCCGTTGTTCGCGCCTCAAAAAGGGAAGGCATTTCGCACGCGGGGGTCATCAGACATTACATTTTCATGATAAACCAGGCAATAAAGTCAGGCGGCAACTATCTTACTGCCGCGGCCATAATGCTCCACAATCTGGACGAGAAGACATCGCGGCTGGTCAGGAAAAGCCTGCTTAATAAACACAGTATCAAGCTGGCAGACGAAGTGCTCGAGATACGCAAAAGGTTTTTACAGCTTAGAGCAATAAAATACCGTCCCTGGAGCAAGCCAAAATTTTTCATTCAAAACTTCCTCAATGCCCTGATCTGCGTGGCACGGGGCAACGGCCATGCCCTGCTTATCCATATTGTCCACAAGCTTTCGGACCTGGAACTACAGATAAGGATAGATGAACGGCAGGCAAGAAAGATACATGAAATATATGCTCCTCTGGCTGAAAGACTGGGACTGGGACATCTCTGCGAAAGCCTGTCAAACCGAGCCTTTGAACGTGAAAAGCCGGAGGAATATTGGGACCTTGCGGAAAACATGGAACTTTTGCTCAAGATATGGGGATTTAACTCCCGCGCGGAAGCGGAAGGTTTCCTGAAAGAGATCGAGGATCAGGCCAGAAAGGTTTTTTCGGGAAAGCCCGCCTATAGAAGGTTTGGGCTGGTCAGTGTCAGATCAAGGATAAAAAGCCTTTGCAGTATCCAGAAAAAGATAGCGGACTCTAAAAGACCGTATATGGATATAGCTGATATAAAAGATATTCTTGCTGTGGAGATGGTGACCCAAAAGGCCTTCCCTGGAGGCAAGGCGGCGCTTGACCTGGCTATTATGACCGCCTTTGAGGTTACCGAAGGCAAAGCCCTTGATGTTGGTTTTGAGAACATGCAAACAGAGACCAAAAGGCTTGAAGCGGCGGATGGGAAAATCCACAAAAAATTCCATATTGATGTGATCTGCCAGACACCAGGCGAACTGGACACAAATCGAATAAACATGCGCCATGTTGAGATACAGATAATGCCGGCAGAAACACATACACTGGTCAATCGGGCCGAAAAAGCACACTGGATCTACTATCTTAAAAAAGAGACCGGACAGCAGTTTGATGTGTCTGACATTGCGGAATACGGAAAAATGCTGACGGGCAATTTTCTTGATGATGCGCGCATTATTTACAAACACCTCAATAAGAGATGGGTCTATTTTTTTAACGAGACCCCTCCCAGAAGCAAAGAACCCGGCGTTTTGAGGGTTTTAAGACTGGAACGAGGGGCAACGGTAAAAGACGCGATCGCCCAAATCCTTCCGGCAGAAGCCCGGCCGCGGCAGACCTGGATCACAAAAATATGGAAAAATGAATTCCACCCGGCGATCGATTCTTCGAAGCTGGAAGACGGCGACATTATACAAGTTGATTTTTAGTCTCCCCGCATTACGAGAACAACTTAAGCTTGCCGAAAACAGGGTAATTCTGATATAATAGTATTATGAAAGAAAAGATCCATCCTAAATATTTTGTGACCAAGGCCACCTGCGCGTGCGGCGCCACCTTTGACGTTGGCTCCACAAAAAAAGAGATCAGGGTTGACATATGTTCTGCCTGCCATCCGCTCTTTACCGGCAAGCAAAAACTGCTCGATGCCGAGGGCCGCATCCAGAAGTTCAAAAAGAAATATTCCGGCGTCAGCGTTTCCGCCAAAAAGAAAGCCCCCAAAAAAGGCAAAACGACCACCAGGAACGTCAGCAAAGTAAAAAAGAAAAAGAAGTAACCCCCTAAATGTTCCTAGAAAAGCTCTCCTCAATAGAAAACAGGTACAAAGAGCTGGAAACAAAACTGGCTGACCCAAATATCATAAACGACCGCGAGCTTTTCCAGAAATACTCCAAAGAATTTTCCGACCTTCAGTACCTGGTCGCGATGATAGTCGACTACAAGAACACAATTAACGAGATAAAGGATACCAGTACCCTGCTTGATGACAGCGACATGAAAGAGATGGCCAGGTCTGAGCTGGACAAGCTGGAGCAAAAAGAACTGCGGCTAAAGAACGACATAGAGTTTGAACTACTGCCTAAAGACCCCAACGACGACAAGAACATCATTGTCGAGGTGCGCGCAGGGACCGGTGGTGAAGAAGCCGCCCTTTTTGCCGGCGAGCTTTTAAGGATGTACCTGCGTTACGCCGAGCGCCACGGGCTAAAGACCGAAATGATCGATTCCAACCCCACCGGCCTGGGCGGCTACAAGGAAGCTATCTTCAATATCATAGGCAAAGGCGCTTACAGCAAGCTCAAGTACGAATCCGGCACGCACCGTGTGCAAAGGGTGCCGGCCACCGAGACCAGCGGCCGCATCCATACCTCGGCCGCCACGGTCGCCGTTATGCCGGAAGCCGAGGAAGTGGACCTGCGGATAGAAGACAAAGACCTGCGGATAGACACCTTTCGCGCTTCGGGAGCCGGCGGACAGCACGTCAACAAGACCAGCTCGGCGGTGCGCATAACCCACATTCCCACCGGCTTTGCCGTGGCCTGCCAGTCCGAGCGCTCACAACACCAGAACAAGGCCAAAGCCATGAAGCTGTTGCGCGCCAGGATCTACGAAATGAAAGAAGAAGAACTGCGCAAAGACCGAGAGCAAACCCGCAAGATAATGGTGGGCAGCGGGGATCGCTCCGAAAAGATCAGGACGTACAATTTTCCCCAGGGAAGGGTGACCGATCACAGGATCGGCTTTACCATATACAAATTGAACGAGGTCATGGACGGCGACCTGGACGAGATAATAAAAGCCTTGAGCGAAGCGGACCGCATTGCTAAATTAGAGAAAATTAAATGACAACAACCTGGACGGTCAAAAGACTGCTGGACTGGACCACCGCCTATCTTATGGAAAATGGCATAGAATCGCCGCATCTTGAAGCCGAGATACTGCTGGCCCACGCCCTTAAAATGAAACGGATCGCCCTTTATACCAGTTTTGAAAAGACCCCCTCCCCCGAAGAGCTGACCCTGTTTAAGGACATGATCCAGCGCCGCGTTAAAAAAGAGCCCATTGCCTATATTACCGGCGTGCAGTATTTCATGTCGCTGGAATTCAAGGTCAACTCGTCGGTCCTTATTCCCCGCCCGGACACAGAAACGCTGGTAGAAGTGGGCATTGACCTGGCAAAAAAACACGACTGCAGATTGGCCGCGGACGTTGGCACGGGATCGGGCGCTATTGCCGTAAGCCTGGCAAAATACGTGTCAAGCCTCAACGTGACCGGCATAGATCTTTGCCGTGAAGCCGTGCGGCTGGCCGAGGAAAACGCGCGGCAGCTTGGCGTGTCGGAACGCTGTTCGTTCATGCACGGCAATCTGTTCGAATGCCTGGAGCAGGGCATAAAATTTGACCTTGTTGTTTCAAATCCGCCTTATATACCAACCGTCGAAGTGGACCGGCTCGATAGCGATATAAAGATGTTCGAGCCCAAATACGCCCTGGACGGTGGGACTGACGGGCTGGACTATTTTCGCAAGATCATCGCGGCCTCGCCATCCTATCTCAACCCCACCGGTTTTCTGGCCCTGGAAGTGGGCTTTGATCAGGCGGAAAGCGTAAAAAAGATCCTTGACGCCAGCGGTAATTTTGAGGGACCGCGGGCAGTGAAAGACTTGAATGATATTGAAAGGGTCGTTTATGCAAAAATTAAAAATTAGCCATCTTTTTCCGCGTCACCAGAGCATTGATCTGGCTGTTGAGGCGCTCAATGCCGGTAAGGTGATAATTTTCCCCACCGAAACGGTTTACGGCATTGGCTGTTCGCTGCAGCATCTGGAGGCCATTAAAAGAATATTCGAAATAAAGGGAAGGCCTGCTGACAAACCTCTACCCGTTCTAATCTCAAACACCAAACAGCTTAACGGACTGGTAAAAGAAGTTCCTGAAAGGGCCATGGCCATCATAAAAAAATTCTGGCCCGGCCCATTGACACTGGTATTTGACAAGACCGACCGCATACCTGATATTGTATCCTGCAATAGCGAAACAGTGGGCATAAGGATGCCCGATGATAAGATCGTTCTCGAGATAATAGAAAAGCTTGGAAGTCCTTTGGTCGCGACTTCGGCCAATTTGTCAGGGCAAGAGCCGCCTTCAAGGCCGGAAGAAATCAAAATAGAGGCCGATCTTTTGGTGGATGGCGGCAGGTGCCGCTTAAAAGTCCCTTCCACCGTGCTCGATGTCCGCGCCGAT
>JAHJBW010000065.1 GCA_018813405.1 Candidatus Margulisiibacteriota bacterium
ACAATGTTATCTTTATTTTTATTTGTGAAAGAGAAGATGCCCTGCCCCGCACCATTTATTCCAGGTGCCAGATAATAAGGTTCAAAGAACAGGAATGCGATTTCAATCCCGGAGAAGAAGAAAAGTGGCTTTATGATGGAATAGAAAAAATATCCGGGATGAAAGTTCACGAGCTTTTGGACCTGTCCCAAAAGGTGGCCCAGATAAAAGAAAGGGTCAAGATACAGGACGCATTATATGGTATGCTTCTTATGTTCCGCAAGGACAAAAAGTTCGGCCTGATGAGAGTGGTAATGGAATCGATCAAAGCCATAAAAAAGAACGCGAACATCAAGCTTGCTCTTGATACAATGTTCATTAGGATGGGTGAAAAAAATGTCTGAAGCAAAATACGCCATTAGATTGAGAAAGTTCAACCGATGCTGTCCCATAAAAGGGTACAGGTCCGAGAACATCAAATTGGGCGGAGCGGTAGTGGTAATGACCAACCGGGGGCTGGAATTCGGCACCATCGTTTCCGTGCCGCACAAATACCCCAAAACCCAAAACCAGGATGTCAGGCTTAAAAAGGTCCTGCGTTACGCTACCGAGGCCGACACGGAACGCGCCAGGGAGCTTGATCAGCTTGAAAAGGACGCCATAAAGCAAGGCTATGAAAAGGCCCTGGAGTTCGAACTGCCGCTTAAGATAGTCAACGTCGAATACCTGTTCGACAAAAAGAAGATACATTTTTATTACAAACTGCTCAGCGAAAAAAAATCACCCAACCTGCGCGACCTGAGAAAAGCCCTCTCCACAATGCTAAAAGCTGAAGTGGTGATGCGCTCCGTGACCCCGCGTGACGAGGCAAAATTCATAGGAGGGCTGGGCCCGTGCGGACGTCCTCTATGCTGCAGCAACTGGTTGGAGCGGCCCCCGCACATTACCGTAAAGATGGTCAAGGACCAGGGTTTCCAGATATCGCCCATGCGGACATCGGGGATGTGCGGCAGGTTGATGTGTTGTTTTGATTATGAGCGGAGCAAAGAAGAAAGACCCCAGGAAAGGCAGGAAAGAAAAAATGTCAGCGAAAAAGAAAGACGTTCCTAACTGCATCTTTTGCAAGATCGTTTCCGGAGATATTAAAGGCGAAATAGTTTACAAAGACGCCGATGTAATAGGCTTTGTCGACATCTCCCCGCAAGCGCCAAAACATATATTGATAATCCCCAGAGATCACCTGGTATCCATAGAAGACATCGCGAAAAAGAAGCCCTCAGTATTAGAAAGTTTAATGACTGCGGTGCCAAAAATAGCCAGGAAATTGAAGCTTTCCGGCGGTTACAGAGTGGTAATGAACTCGGGCAAAGATGCCGGTCAGCTGGTCCCCCATTTGCACCTGCATCTTCTCGGCGGCAGAAAATTCCACTGGCCCCCTGGGTAGATAACAATCCTTTGTGAAATGTGCTAGAATTGATAATTGAAAATTGTGAATTGAAAAATGATTATATGAAGGGAGGCAAAACATGACTAAGGTTCATTTGGCAAAAGGCGAACCTATTGACAAAGCCCTCAGAAAATTCAAAACCAGAGTACGCAGAGACGGCATAATCGACGAGATCCGCAAACGCGAATTCTATGAAAAACCGAGCCAGCGCAGACGCAAAAAAATGGCGAAAGCCCGCCGGAAAGAATTACGCAGACTATCTGAAGAATGAAGACCCTTGACCGATATTTAAGCCGAGAATTCCTTGGACCCTTTTTCCTGGGGATTTTCGGCTTTGTCATGGTAATGACTGTTGACCTGTTGTTTACCTTTGCCGACCTTATCATCAACAAAGGCATACCGTTTTTTGCCGTGCTCCAGCTTTTGATCTACAAATTGCCGTCAATATTGATACTTACCTTTCCCGTAGCCACGCTTTTTGGAGTGACCATGGCCATAGGAAGGATGTCGCATGACAGTGAAATAGCGGCCCTGCGCACATCGGGCGTCTCCTTTTTCCGCATCGGCTTGCCCTTTCTGGTACTGGCGCTTTTGGTTTCCATTATATCCTTTACTACCAACGAACTGATCGTGCCCGAAGCCAATCGCGCCTCAGAAAAAATAATCCGTCAGATAATAAGAAAAAGCCCTCTGCCCAACATACAGGAGAACGTTTTCTTCAAAGACGCCTACAATCGGCATTTCTATATTGAAAAGGTAGACACCCAGAACAATGCGCTTACTAATATAATGATATACGAATTGGCCGGCGGGGAAAAACTGCCGCGCGTCATCACCGCCAGGACCGCCACGCTCAACGACCTTAAGATGCGGCTAAATTACGGAGTTATCCATAAATTTGACAACGAAGGCCGTCTCGAATACGAGGCCGACTTCAAGGAAATGACAGTCAACCTGGAAGAAAGCCCCATCAACATAGCCTACTCAAAAACCTCGGAAGAAATGGATAGCCAGGAATTGAAAAATAAGATAAACTTATTAGAAAAAGGCGGGGTTTCGGCGCGGTCGTTAAAGACCGATCTTTACATGAAATATTCGGTGCCGCTTACCTGCCTGGTATTTGCTTTG
>JAHJBW010000066.1 GCA_018813405.1 Candidatus Margulisiibacteriota bacterium
CAGTCTTCTGGCAAGTCCCCTTAAGCTGTCCTTTGATCGCACATAGTCTTTTAGAGAACTGATGGCGCTTACGAGATGTCCCTTTAGGCTGTTGTTGACCATGAAAAAACGGTAAAGATCCAGCTCATTTTTTGTCCAGAGATATTTATAAGATTCCCCACCCCTTAAAAGGTCGAATTTTTTCATGCCTCTTTTAAGAGCTTCTTCAAGCAAATGAAAGACCAGCATTTTCCCCGGCGAAAACCACGAAAACTCCTTGTTAAAGGCAGGCGTATAGTAGTAATAGCATCCGTCCTGCGCAAAACCAAAATGCATGGCAAGTACATCTTCCTTCAGTTTAAGGGTCGCGAATTCAAGCCGCTCGTCCCCTGCCATTCTCTTGTAAAAATCCCTTCTTTCATCATTGACAAAGCCGTCCCACCTGTCGGCCAGAAGCTCAAAAAACCTGCCGAGCAAAGGCTCAATGGCATCCCTTCCCCTTACAATCTCAAAATTTACCTGGCCCGCATTGTAAAGCCTTTTCTTTTTCCTTCGCAGGTCGTAGCGCGTACTGCTGCCCAGCCCGGCCATGAAGTCTTCGATATCCCTTGCCCCCTTAAGATCGAGCCCTAGCGATCTGTCAACCTTCTTCATCATAGAACGCGCGGCCAAAAATGGCAGGTTTGGAGAGTCGCTCCGCAAGAATATCAAGTCAATATAGTCCCAGGAGCTTTTATTTTCCTTTAGGACCTCGAACATCTTTAAGAGACAGTTCTCTCTGTCGAGTGACAATATCATGAAATCCAGATAATCCGAGCTTTCATGCCCGATAAATTGAAGTTTTTTAAAGCGTTCCTTTTTTATCATAAAAGGAAAGATAGCACAAAGCTTTTGGTCCCTATAAAGAGTGATGATAAAAAGCTGATCCGCTTTTCCAAACGAAAGGTACCAGTTAAAAAGCCACTCGTGGCTGGTAAAGATATCTGACTTTGGCCAAACACCTTTAAGCGCTTTAAATTCGTTAATATCGGTAATGATCTTGTGTTTTAGCATTGTTAGTACTTTATCAGCTTATTTCTTAAGCGTTTGAGCCAATTGATCCTGGAGAGTCTCAAATATATCCAGTTGAATACCCTGGAATAAACAGAGATAAGCTTTCCTTGAAAAGTCTCGTTAAAGATATGCGCCCTGTAAAGCTGGACGGAATTCTTTGCCCAGGAATATTTGTATTCTTCTTCTCCCTTGATAAGGTCAAAGATATTGTCCCCTTTGGCATAGGCATTCTGGATAAGGCTTTTTATCAACAGATTGCCCGGCGAATACCTGCTGAACGCAGGATTGAATGACGGCAAATAGTAGTAATACCTGTCATTATATGTGTAGCAGAGCGCCGCGGAAACCAGCCTGAAATCATGCCACATGCAGGTCAATTGGACCCATCCGTTTCCTGCCAGCTTTTTAGCCTGTGAAAGGTAGTATTCCGAGGTCTCGGGATCATCGAACTGGCTGCGGCCCTGTTTTTGGCCCCATCTTTTTTTATGGAGTTTGACCAGGCAATGGAGGTTGTTTTTAATACTCTCATAATCGGTAAAAGTGGCCGACCTGATAGCCCCTTCCTCCTGCAAGAGATTCAATGTGCGTTTCAGGTCATTCCTTCTTTTTTTGGGGAGGGTCGAACAAAACTCGTCCCAGTTCTTCCCCTGAGAAGGCAGGTCAACACAAATAGCCTTGACGAAGGGATTGAGCCTGTCACCAAGAGCCTCTTTCCAGAAGGGAAAGTTGGCAGATTCCTCTGAAAGGCCTTTGAACTCTATCCAATCATACTTTCCAAAACCCAGAAAAACGATCTTTATCAGCAGGGAAAAGACATTCTCCGCGCTGGATGCTTCCACTATAAAATCGAGATAATCTGAAAGGTCATCGGAGATGAACTGAAGTTTTCTGCCAACATCCTTTTTTATCATCATGGGGGCAATGCCGACAAGAGCATTATCCTTCTCTGCCACAACAATAAAAAGCTCGTTGTTCTTCCCGTAAAATTCCCACCATGATTCCACCCACTCATGGGTCAGGAAGATGGTATTGAACGAGCTTCGCTTCAAAAGATCGTTCCATTGTTCTTTTAAATTCTTAAAATCTTCAAAATTGCTTATTATTCTTGTTTGCATATATTACACCGGAAAACAAACTAAATTTTTATACAACATCATTTGATCCGCAAACTTATCCTGAACATCGAGAGGCAAGCTCGGCCAGGGATAGGTCCTGGTCCCCAGTTCAACACAGGTGTCCCTTATGTACTTTTCCCTGTCCCCATTTACCCATACACAAAGAGACATCGGCACGACACCATCGGGCAAATCAGAAAAAATCGGTTTGGCTCGCTCCCTATCAATATTCTTTAAAAGTTGAGAATATCTTTCTCTTTTTTGCCGCGCGAGCCTGCCCAGCTCGGCCTTGTCATAAAGTTTAGCGGTTAAAAAAGAAATCTGTTTCATGTATTTATGGAAATTATTCTCTTCTTCAGGAGGGTCTTCTCTGTAGATTTTTTGACTGGGGACAGCAAGCTTGCCAAACATTATCTTGACCGCCCTCAGGAAAAATCTAATCTCATCATCAATGGTCTTTTTATATATAAAAGGCTTGATCTTCTCGGCTAATTTTGTTGCGTCATTTATCAAAAGCGCCGCCCCATTTGGCACGGAAATTGTTTTTCGAAAACTCAAAATGCCGATATCTCCTCGGGTTCCAAGTAATTGTCCGCTCTCCGCGCTCAAAAAACCATGAGCATTGTCTTCGATGCAAACCAGCTTCCTTTCACGGCAGATCATCTTTATTTCATCCAGTTTTTGCGGAAAACCAAAATAGTTAACCACAAGTATCGCCCTGGTCCTGTCATCAATTTGTTGTTTGATCGAGGCAATGTTCGCATTTAGTTTTTCATCGATAAGATAGTATTTTACTTTTATGTCCAAGGCATTAAATGGCGAAAGGACGGAATTGCAAATATATGCCGGCAGAAGGACATTTTCCCCGGGCTTTATTGCCATTGCCTTTAGTGCAGCATAAAGGGCCAGTCTGCCATAGCTAAAGAAATATACCTCGCTGCTCTTGTTTTTATACGGAAAGTCTTTCATCTGTTTTTTTATTCCTCAAGAACCTTGCAAAATACTTATAGAAATTTATGATCACAGATGGATTGGTGCGCATTGCAATAAGCAGTCTATTAAGAGCTTGCCCCCTGTCATTCGATCGCGCGGAGTTTACAGCCGCGGCCAGATTAAGATAAGCTATCCTGTATGAAAAAAGAAAGGCATCCACAAGGTTTTTCTCCCTGTATTCCTCCCAGTGTCCCTGAAGCACATTTATCTCGTGGTCGTACATCATGGTTTGACTGTTGGTAGAGAAATTATCCTCATGAAGCACATATTCACCCAAAACATCGTCTATAACCTTGAACCTGGCGCCAGTCTTTGCCATTTTCAGCCAAAGATCATAGTCTTCAACAAAATGTATCCTACTGATATCCTCTGAAAAATAGCCAACCCTTTCTATAAGTTCTTTCTTAAAAGTGCTGGCCGAGGTTGAAAGGCAATTTTGCTTGAGGAATAGCTGACGATAAAAATCCGGGCTTACTGGACCGTAGGATGAGGTCTGGACAATAACGCCGTTTTTTCGCAGGGCTTCGTTATGGCAGACAAAATCGATCGAGGGGTCCTTTTCCAGCACTTCATTTATTCTTTCAAGCTTGTTGGGATACCAGATGTCATCCTGATCAAGAAGGGCCATGTATTCCCCCTCGGCATTGCGAATGGCAGTATTTCTGGCTCCACCCAGTCCGCGGTTCTTCTGGCTTACTAATTTAATCTGAAGACCGCGATTGTCGCGAATATAATTGTTTACAATATCGGCAGAAGCATCTGGCGAGCCGTCATTGCAGACCACGACCTCGAGGTCCTTGAAGGTTTGTGCTTTGACGCAGTCAAGCGCCCGGGCGATGTATTTCTCGCCGTTATAAAGCGGGATAATTACCGAAAATTTAGGCATCCTTTTTTTGCCACTCCTTAACATATTCTGCCAGTGAGCTTTTCCATTCTTTCATGGGATTCATACCCTGCAGTTCAAGCTTAAAGTTTTTCATGCCCTCGGATTCTGCCCTGGGCGCCGGAAGAGGAAAAGCATCAGAAGAGACCGGTTCAAGCCTGACATCTTTATTCAGGTTCTTGACTATCTCTTGCGCTATCTCGTAACGGCTGACGCAGCCTGAATTCACCAGGTGATACAACCCAAAGTTGCCAGTCTTAATGACCTTTTTGATGCCAGCCACAAAATCCCGGGCAAAGGTGGGACTGCCAAACTTATCATTCACAATCTTGAGCTGATCTTTTGTCTGGCAAAGCTCAATTATTTTGCCAACAAATTTTTTGTCTTTCTCTGGCCCGCCGCCTATCATCCAGCCAGCGCGGAAAATATAGTAGTCGGTCAAAAGGTCGCGGACAATGAATTCCCCTTCAAGCTTCGCTTTGCTGTAAACATTGGCAGGGTCGGGACAATCGAATTCCGTATGTATCTGTCCCTTTCTGCCGTTGAAGACGCCACCCGTACTAATGTAGACCATCTGCGCCTTGATCTCTTTGCAGGCCAGGGCAATGTTCTGCGTGCCAATGGTGTTGGTCCTGAAAGCGTGATCTATCTCTGTTTCACATTTGTCCACGTTAGTTTCAGCCGCCAGGTGGAGAACCAGGTCCGGCTTGTGCTTGAGAATTATGTTAAAGACCTTGCTTTTGTCGGTCACATCCATTTCGGGAAGATCGGTCAAAACCAGTTCTTCGTCATCAAATATCTCTTTCACATAGGATCCCACCATACCGTTGGCGCCAGTTACTAATATCATACCAATTCTCCTTGCTCTGCCCGATCTTTATACTTCGCTACCAGGGGATCTTCTGTCATTGCCTCTTCAACGACCTGAAGGTCCTCGCGGGTATCAACGCTATATGTCGTTTGGTCCGTTAAGACCATGCGGACCCTGTAACCATGCTCCAGGACGCGTAGCATGTCAACAGACTCAACTATCTCCAAAGGCGTAGGCTCAAGCTGGTTGAACTTGATCAGAAAATCCCTGCGAAAAGGGATTACACAGACCTGCTTGAACATGGGAATATTTTTCGCTCCCTTTTTGCGTGAAGGGACGGGTTCGCGTGAAAAATAGAGGGCATTTCCCCTGCCATCCACCACAACCTTGACCTCGTTGGGATCTTCATGCTCTTCTTTTGTCAAAAGCGGCGCCATTAGATTTACAACTTCAATGGCAGGATCATTTCTCATGGGTACAACGGAATCATCGATCATCTCAGGATATATCATAGGTTCATCGCCCTGGATCATTACCACCAGTTCCATCTTATGCCCCAAAGCCTGTTCGACCTTGAGCAGGCATTCCGCTGTTCTGTCCGTGCATCTTTCATGGGTGTCCGCCGTCATAACCGCCTTGCCACCTATCGAGGTGATGTAATCAAATATTTCCTTATCACAG